>JBGSPZ010000305.1:0-12849 GCA_041738375.1 Parerythrobacter sp.
GACGCGGTCGCTGCGCTGATCACTGTCGAGCCGCAGGGGCGCGCGAGTGCGGCCTATTGTTCGGTTCGCGCCACGGCGGAGCGCGGAATGCACCACATCGCGGCGGCGGCGGAATGGTACGATCGCGCGCTGGCCAGCGAACCGCAGCGCGCGAAGGCACTGCACGGCCGCGCCAGAGTAGCGATCGAACGGGGCGAGGCCGATGCCCTGGCACGGGTGGACCATGCCTTGTCGGTCAACCAAAACGATGCCGATCTGTGGCTGGCCCGGGCGCAGGCGCTCGACGTGATGGGCGATGTTGCGGGTGCTCGTGCCATTGCCGAACAGTTGGTGGAGGCGATGCCGCAGTGGGACGAGGGCCTGAAGCTGCTGGCGCAATTGCGTCTGGCGATGGGCGATGCGGATTTTGCGTCGCACTACGGGCGGGCGATGGAGCGCGTCCCGGACGACCCGTCGATCCCGATTGCCTGGGCCAATAACCTCGCCGGGCTCGATTTCCATGCCGAGGCAGCCGAGGTGGTGGCGGAGGCGCGCACGCGTTTCCCCGACGACGAGCAATTCGCCCTGCTCGAGGCGATCCATTCCGGTGCGGCGGGAGACGATGACAGGGCCGAGCACATCTATGCCCGTCTCGGGATCCAGACGCCCGACCGATGGCAGCAGGAAGCGCGCCACCGGATCAGGCGCGGTGAGTACGATTGCGCCGCGAGCCTGCTGGAGAAGGCCATCGCCAGCCAGCCGGATGCGATCTTTCCCTGGGCACTGCGCGGTATCGTCTGGCGGCTAACGAACGATCCGCGCGAAGAGTGGCTGCACCAGCAGAACGGAATGCACCGGCTGCGCCCGTTACAGGATGCGGAGAAGGTGCTCCCGCCGACGATCGAGCTTTTGCACCGCCTGCATGACAATTCGCCCATGCCGCTAGGCCAGTCGCTGCGCGGCGGGAGCCAGACCCGCGGGCTGCTGTTCGATCGGGTCGAGCCCGAACTGGCGGCACTGCACGATGCAATTTTTGCGACGGTGGAAAAGCATCGCCGCGAGATGCCGCCGGTTGACCCCGAACATCCGATTCTGCGCCATCGCGACAAGCCGTGGCACATTTCCGGGTCGTGGTCGGTGCGCCTGTCGGGGGGCGGCGATCATCACACGGCGCATATCCACCCACAGGGTGTCATCTCCTCGGCGCTCTACTGCCTGCTCCCGCGCGAGCGCGGGGCGGATCCGCAAGCGGGCTGGCTCGAACTCGGGCGGCCCCCGCCCGACCTGCGTCTCAATCTTGGCCCGATCGCGGCGGTCGAGCCCGAGGAAGGACATCTCGCATTGTTCCCCAGCACGCTCTACCACGGCACGCGCCCGTTTGCAGGGGATCGACGGATGACTGTGGCTTTCGACGTCAGTCTGGCGCATGGAGCCGCTCCATGAGTGTCGACCACCGCAGCGCATGGAGCGATTTCTGGGCGCAGAACCAGCAGTCGGGCAGCGGGTGTCTGCCCAAGGCATGGCAGGGCATCGACACCGCGCAGCGCGAAGCCTGGGCGGGCTTTGCGCGCAAACTGCCGAAGAACGCGCGGGTGCTCGATCTGGCCACCGGCGATGGTTTGGTGCTGCGCTGGCTGGGAGGGGTCCGAAGCGATCTCTCGCTCCTCGGGGTCGACCTGGCCGACCGTTTGCCCGCTGCGCCGAGAGGGACCAAGATACGTTCCGGTGTCGCCATGGAACGGCTGCCCCTGCCGGACGGCCGCTTTTCCGTTGTGGTCAGCCAGTTCGGGTTCGAATACAGCGACTTGCCGAAATCGGCCAAGGAAGTCGCACGGGTGTTGCGTAAGGACGGCATCGTCGGCCTGATCACCCATCGTCAGGACGGGCCAATCCTCGCCTACAACCTCGACCGGCGCGACCAGATCCGGTGGGTTCTCGAGGATTGCGACCTTCCCGCAATCGCCAGGCGCAGCCTCTCGATGCCGGGTCTCGGGACGAGGACGATCCCGCCGGCGATCACGCAGGCTCCTGCCGAGGGCGCCCAGCGGTTCGGCCCACAGTCGGCGGCATGGGAGATTGCCGAGGCGATCCGGCAAACGCTGGTTCTGGGCCAGCGCGATGCGCCCGGCAATGTGATCAAACTGATCGAAACAATCACCGCCAAGGCGGGCAACGAGCTCGCGCGGATCGCTTCGCTCGAAGCGGCCTGCGGGCAAACCGCCGACGAGGCGAAATTCACCGCAGCGCTCGAAGAGGCTGGTCTGCACGAGACCGAGCGATCATCCCTCCACGACCGCGCATACCCCGCGCCATTTGCCGACTTCCGGTTGATCAGGCCGCGCTAGCGAGACCGTTCGATGCGCAGTCGAACCGGTTGGCTCGACACTTCACGGACTGGATAGCCCGGCTGCATCGCTTGCAAGCAGAGTGCCTCGCCCTTTGCACTCTCGCGCTTCTGCCCTTCCCGCGAAGGCGGGGACGACAGAATTTGAGATGGACCCAATGGCCACAGAAAAAGGGCGGCGGACCGAAGTCCGCCGCCCCATTCATTGCGTTACTTCGTAACGGAGCGTCTTAGAACTTGACGCGAGCCGAGGCGAAGAAGTCGCGACCGATCACGTCGTACGTGCCAGGATAGGTGTTGGCCTGTTCCTGGTTCGAACCGATCACCGGCGGTGCCTTGTCGAAGATGTTGCTGACACCCATCGTCAACGTCAGATGCTCGTTCGCTTCGAACGAGAAGGTGAGGTCGAGATAGTCGGCGGCCGGGAGACGCTCGACAATGAAGTCGGTCGTATCGTCGTCGTCGTCAACTCCGCTCACATGGCGCCAGCGCACCGAGGTGGTCAGCGGGCCGTCGATGAAGGTGAAGCGGCTGGTCCACTTCCACTTCGGGGTCGGCTCGCCACAGGTCAGGCCGAAGCGGCCTTCGCACTCGTTCACATCAGGCAGACCGACGATCGGGATGAAGTAGGAATCATGCGTGTAGGTCCCGAGGAACGACACGTTGAAGTCCTGCTCGCCCGTATCGGTCAGCAGCGAGAACGGGATCGTGGTCGAGTAGCTCATCTGAAGGTCGAGACCCGCAACGCCGAGTTCGGCGATGTTGGCGTTCGAGATCAGAGGCGGATTGTCGACCGTGATGTTGCCCGAGCCGTTACGCACAGTCGAACCCGCACCGTTCGGGAAGAACGGCGAGCAGATGCCGGCATTGGCGTCCTGAACCTGCTGGAAGCAGACGTTCAGGGCGTTCTGCAGACCGCCGCCCAGTGCGGAGATTGCATCGTCGATCACGATGTCGAACCAGTCAGCAGTGACCGTCAGACCCGGGATGAAGCTCGGCTCGAGCACGACACCGACCGTCCAGGAGTCCGAGGTTTCTTCCGACAGGTTCGGGTTACCGCCGAACAGCGCCGGAATCTGCGAGTTGCCGAGCTGGAGCGCGAGGCCCGATCCGACCGCACCTGCCGGTACCCCGTTGGAGATACAGAACTGGCCGATTGCCGAAGTCGGGGTCACGCCAGCAGTACCGCATGGGTCCTGAGCAGGCGGGAAGCCGATCGACTGTCCACCGAACAGGGTGGCCACGTTGGGCGCGCGGATTGCACGCTGGTACTGGCCGCGCAGGGTAATGTCGGGGATCGGTGCGAACTCGATACCGCCAGCATAGGTCCACACACCGCCAACCGCGTCGAGCGAGTAGTCGGAATAACGGGCTGCACCGGTCAGTTCGAGACGCTCGATGCCCGAATCGGGTCCGAGGATCGGGATGTTGAGCTCGGCGAACACTTCCTTCGCATTATACGCACCTGCGGTGGCCTGACCGGCGTTGAAGCCGATCACGTCGCCCGAAGACAGCGCGGTGTCGGGAATGAACTCCGAACCCTGCTTGCGGTATTCGGCACCGATCGCGAAACCGATGTCGCCACCGCCCCAGCCAAGGTTGCCGAGGAAGCCCGACAACGAAGCATTGGCGACTTCGAGGGTCGAGATATCGCCATTCTGCGCAAGGATCGAGATCTGATCGACCATCGCCGGTGTAAGCGTACCGGGGCCAAATGGGTTGATCGCGGGGCCCGACCCGTCGAGGCCGCGCTGGAACGCCGAACGCGAGATGTTGCCCGCCTGAACGTTGGCATTACGCGTACGTGCATACGTGTAATATGCATCGTAGTTCAGCCAGTCGGTGATCTCGCCACGCACGCCGCCCAGAACGCGGAACGCGTTACGCTCGTCGAGCGTGTTGCGCGAACCGGTTTCGATCACACGCCGCTGGAAGAAAGCGTTGATCACACCCGGCTGAAGGGCCGCTGCCGCAGCACCCGAGTAGAGCGGAGTCAGGCCATTGGCGATACGTGCGGCGTTGGCAGCCGTTTCGCGCTGGTCATAGGTCTGCAGTTCCTGGAACGCGGCAGCCGAAAGGAACGGCTGGATAGTGGCCAGGTTGAAGTTGAACGAGCCGGTAACCGGGGTCGCCGCCAGTTCCTGCGCCACGCGGTTGTTCACGAACGACACTTCGGTGTAGAAAGTGTGGCCGTCCTGGAACTCGTAATCCGCGAAACCGCCGAGCAGGTAACGCTCTTGCGGGATCTGCAGATAGTTGGCCGGAGCGTAGTTGTACGACAGGCCCGCACCCGGCGAAAGGACGCCCGGAGTGAGGAAGAGACCGTTGTCGATCGTCAGCCCTGCACCTGCCGGAAGCGTGGTGCCAGCACCGGTACCATTGGCAACGGTGAAGTTGGTCGCAACGTTGAAGCGGCCGTCCGGCGTGGTCGAAGAACCCAGCGGAACGAGCGTGGTTGCACCATCGCCCAGCGCTTCGCGCGAGAAACCGCGATCCGACTGGAAGACCGACGAGCGGTTGTAATACTCGGCATAGACCGTGACGCTGCCGCGACCATCGTCGAATTCGGTACCGATAGCACCGTGCATCCCGTAGCGATCGCCGTCACCGCGTTCGGTGATCGAATACTGAGCGCCGAGTTCGACACCCTCGACGCTCTTGAGACGGAAGTTGACGACGCCCGAAAGCGCGTCCGAACCGTAAACCGCCGACGCACCACCGGTAACCACATCGACGCTGTCGAGCAGGAACGACGGGATGGTGTTGAGGTCGACGATCTGTGCGGTATCGTAGAACATCCAGCGACGGCCATTGACCAGCACCATGGTGCGGGTCGCACCGAGGCCGCGCAGGTTCAGCGTGGCGGTGCCGGTGCCGGGGTTGTTCGAGTTCGAGGTGAAGCCCGGAACAACCTGCGGGAGCGTGTTGACCACGTTCTCGACGTTGACGGTACCCGAAAGCTCGAATTCCTCGCTATCGACGACTGCGATCGGTGCGGCGGTTTCGACATTGACCCTGCGAGCGATGCGCGAGCCGGTGACGACGATGAAGTCATCTTCCGACGCGCCGGCGTCATCCTGCGCATAGACCGGCTGGGAAACCATGGCGCCTGCCATGACGGTCCCGGCCAGCAGCGAAGCCTTGGTAAAACGGTTGGACATTCCAATCCCCTTGTTCATGCACGCCACCGTGGCGCGCATAGTGATAGGTACGAAGTTCAGGCGCGAAGCCCGAATGTGCGCGGTCTAGGCCAAAGCCCGCCACTTTCGCAATCTTCGAGCGCCGTTCATGGCAGGGAAACGTGTGTGTGTGTCTTTCCTGTTACAGTTGGCGGATCGCCAGCAATCTGTCAGCAATGCCGAAGGAAACCAGGCGTTCTCGAGGAGTGGCATTGTGCGCAATCGGAGACCAATTTTTGTGGCGGCAGCGACAATTGCAGGCCTCGCTTTCATCGCCCCCGTTACCGCGCAGGATGACGCGGCCGCGCCGGCGGCGGACAATTATCTGGAAAACCTCAAGCAATGCCAGGCAATCCAGTCCGATGCGGACCGGCTGACGTGCTACGATCTGGTGGTCGGGCGCGTGGTGACGGCCTCGGAAGAGGGCGAGGTGCGACTGGTCGACCGTGAGGATGTCCAGAAGACGCGCCGCCGTCTGTTCGGCTTCACCATCCCCGACCTGGGCATCTTCGGGGGTGACGACGAAGGCGGGATGGATATTCTCGAATCGACTGTGAAGCGAGTGGTTTCCATCCGCCGCGACACCATCGTGTTCGAGATCGAGGAAGGCAGCATCTGGCAGATCGACGATGCCCCTCCCCGCGTCTTGCGCCGGCTCGATACCGGCACGCCGGTGGTGTTCAAGAAGGCGGCTCTAGGCAGCTACTTCATCCGGGTCGACGGCCAGACGGGGGTCAAGGGCAAGCGAATTCAATAGGTTCGTGATCTAGGCGGAAAAAGAAAGGCCCGCGCAACCGACGGGATGCGCGGGCCTTTGCTTGTTGCCAGAGCCGAGCGTCAGAGGCCGCCAGGGCCGCAATCGTTCTTCAGGAAGCTGAGCATCTCGGTGTAGAGCTGCTCCTGATGGTTGTACATCAGCGTGTTGTAGAAGTGATCCGCGCCCTTCAAAGTCACGAAGCGGTTCCTCGGCTGGTAATTCGCCTGCTGCAGCGATGCAGAGCCTGAATTCCCGGCACTGCCGTTGGTGCCCTGGCTGGACACGCTGCTCGCCGAACCTTCCTCATCCGAACCGCCGACAGTCACGACCCCCTTCAGATTGGCGGATTTCTCCATCGCCGTCTTGAAGTCCTCGAAGTGGTAATACTCGACCCGGCGGTCGACATCGCCATGCACCATCATCACCGGCACGTTGACCTTGTCGATGTCCTTGACCGGGTTGACGCCGATGGTGCCGCGGCGTTCGGCCCAGTCGAGGATAGCCTTGGGCACATAGGCGCTGTTGCCCTGCCGGAAACTCTTCTCCGGATCGGCCACCGCGGCGCCGGCGATAACGCACTGATAGATCTGAGGGGTGCGTTCGGCAGCGACCAGAGCGGCGTAGCCGCCGTAGGACCAGCCGAACATCGCAATCCGGTCCGGATCGACCAGGCCCTGCTCCACCAGATAGAGCGCGCCGTCGTCCTTGTCGTCCTGCATCTTGCCGCCATGCTCGCCATAGGCCGAGTCGAACAGCTCCTTACCCCAGCCGACCGACATCCGGTACTGCGGCTGCAGCACCATATAGCCATTGTTGGCGAGGAACTGGCCCCATTCGTCGTAGCCGACCACTTCGTTCACATGCGGGCCGCCATGCGGCAGCACAATCAGCGGGAACGGTCCGGTCCCCTTGGGCTTGGTGACATAGCCTGCGATCGTCTTCCCATCGCGCGTCGGGTAGCGGATGAACTCGACATCGGACAGGTCGGATGGCTTGACCAGGGGATTGGCGCTGCCCAGCTTGGCCATCTTGCCGTCCTTGACCAGCCAATACGAACCCGGGTCGCGCGGTCCGCTGTTCTCCACCACCATGGTCTTGCCATCGACCGACCGGCTGGTGATCGCAATCGAGTGCGCGTAAGGAATCTGCTTCTCGAGCGCCTCGTGCAGGGCCTTTTCTTCCTCGTCGAACCACACGCGTTCACGCTTGGCCCAGGGATATCGTGCGGCGACCAGCTTGTCGTTGCCAGGCATCGAGTGGAACTGCACCCACATGATGTCTGCCCGGTCGGTTCCGGCCAGCTTCTCGCCGAATTGCCCCGTCTCGAAATTGAACTCCCACAGGGCGGCCTTGTCTTCCCCGCGGCTGTCGATCACATAGCCGATGTTGGGGTTGGCCGGGTCGAACCCCTTGAGCCCCATGAAATTGGTCAGCGACCGGTAGAGGTTCTCGTGCAGGTCCTCGTCGTTGCGCTGGAATTCCTTCCACTTGTTGTCGCCAAAGGTCCGGTAATAGGTGACCTCTTCCTTGGTCGCCTGGTCGTAACCCTGGCTCCAGCGCGGATTACCGTCGTTGTCGAAGATCGCGGTGCGATAGGTGTCGTTGCCTTTCAGCACGAGCTCACGCGTGCCGGTCCGCAGATTGAGCTTGTAGTATGAGCGCGGCCTGACAGTGGCGAAGGGATCAACCCCGGTGAAATCGCCAACGGCGTTTCCGGTTTCGATCAGGACGTGTTCGGGGTCCTTCGGCAGTTTGTTGGCCAAACGGAAGTTGCCCGGCAAGTTCGAGAACTTGTTCGCCTCGAGATTGTAGGCGAACGCCTTGTAGTCGCGCGTATCGTCTTCCGGCCCTTTGACCTTCGAACGGGTCTGCTGCCATGCGGTGCCGAAGATGTAATTGTCGTTGACCCACTGCACCGCGATGATTTCCATCGGGTCCGCATTGAGCGTGCGGATCGGCTTGGTCATGTCCTCGGTGTTGTAGATCTTGAGCAGGTAGTCGCCTTCCTTGCTTTCGACCACATGCACCAAAACGTGCTTGCCGTCGGGCGAGACTTCGACCGCATTGACGACATCGCGCAGCGCCCACACCTCGATCGGGACGGTACCGGTGCTCTGCGCGTTGACCGACGATGGGGGGGCGAAGGTCAGTGCCAGCGCGGCACCAGCGGCAGCGAGAAGAACAGGCTTGAACGACTTCATAGTGCGACTCTCTCTTTGCAAGGGTCCAATCGGGGGGAGATTGGTGATGGTAGGAAAATCAGGCTGAACATATCCTAGACGAAAGAGCGGCCCCACAACAAGTCATGGGGCCGCTCCAATGCCGTCACGCGGCCTCGATCGGTTTCAACTCAGAATTCAAAGTTGACCGAGGCGAAGAACTCGCGGCCGTCGTATTCGTAGCCTGCGCCGATCGCGGTATTGGCAATCGAGAAGACTTCGTTGCCATCGACCTTCGGCGGCGCGGTGTCGAAGATGTTGTCGACGCCGACGAGGATGGTGAACCGCTCTGCACGGTAGCGCAGCGAGGCCGTGTGGTAGAACTGCGCATCTGCGAAGCCTACGTCACGACAGAACAAGCCGTCACCCTGGACATTGGCCGTACCGTCACCGGTACAGGTGTCACTGAAGAATCCGGTGCCGAGGTTGCCGAAGGCATCGTCGAATTCGTCAACGCCCAGCGGATCCTGTGCCACCGGCCCGGTGTAACGGGTGTTCCACGAGAAGCGGAACTTGTCGATGTCGGCGGTGAAGGTCGCACGGCCGGTCCACTTGGGCAAACCGAACTCGCCCGCATCATCGTCGAAGCTCTGTGCGCCACTATCGTCGATGAACAGCGTGCTGCGCTCGATCAGGTGGTTGGCCCGGAGGTTGAGGCCGAGACCGACGGACTTGCCGAACAGCATGACATCCTTGCCGAAGGTGGCATTGAGGTCGATGCCGCGGACGCTTTCCTGGTTCAGGTTGATGAACCCGGCGAAGATGTCCGAGATCAGCAGGCGGGTCGTCGCGCTGGTATCCGCCGTGATACGGTCACAGAACGGGCTGCGCTGGCCGTCTTCACGGGTGTAGCAGTCGTTGATGATGAACTGCGACGACGGCTCGACAATCGAGTCCTTCAGCTTGATATCGAAATAGCTCCCAGCGAGGCTGACGTCCCAGCCGTCGCCGAAGGTTTCCTCGAAAGCGAAGCCTGCGGTGATCGAGCGCGAAGTTTCGGGATCGATGTCGAGGCTGCCACCCGAACCGATTTCGACGCTCGGGTTCTGGATCGTGTTGAGGCCCTGCGGATCGACACCGACACGGGTCGGGTCACGACCTTCGCGGCGGCAGTTGTCGAGCACCACCTGATCGCGCTGGTCGAGTGCCGGGTTGTAACCGCCGGCGGTCGAGTTGAACGCATCGTTGGGAACCGCGCAGGGATCGAACAGGGTGAGGAAGCCCGACTGCCCGGCGAGGAAGTTCTCGCGCAGGTTCGGCGCGCGGAACGAGGTGCCGTAGCTCATCTTGAGCAGCAGCGAGTCGATCGGGCGCCACCCGGCCTTGATCGAGTAGGTGAAGTTGGTCCCGTAGAACTCTTCATCGGTCACGCGGCCCGAAAGGTTGACGTTGAGTTCGCGCACCCACGGCTTGCCTGCCTGGAGCGGGATATCGATTTCCCCGAAGGCTTCCTTGATCGTCTTGCTGCCGCGCGCGCCCTGGTCGGAGAAGAAGCCGAAGAACAGGCCGTCCGAAGCCACGAGATCGGGCTGCGAGTTGATCTTGTCTTCGCGCACTTCGAAGCCGACCACTGCGCCAACCGGACCGGCCGGGAGCGAGAACAGGTCGCCGGTGGCATAAGCCGAGAACACCATCTGCTCATAGGTGGTGTCGAAGGTACGCTCACCAAAGATATAATCGGTTTCAGCTTGGCTGGAGAGATTGCCGATCGCACCGGTCAGCACACTCGGTGCGAACAGGTTGACGGGCACACAGCCCTGCAACAGGTCCGCCATTGCCAGACCCGGATTCGCGAGCTGTGCAGCGTTACACGGCGTGATAGCGGCACCGGCGCTGGTAACTGTGTTACCGAACTGGACGTTCTGGTTGTAATCGTCCGCAATGCCGTTGCCGTTGTTGTCGACGATACCGTCACCGTTGAAGTCGCGGGTCGGGTCGATGCCGAGAGCGAAGGCAAGCTTATCTTCACGGACACCGCGGCGGACCGACGAACCTTCCGAGCGTGAATAGACGAACGAGGTATCGAACGACCAGCTCGGCGCGATGAAGGGCAGGTCGCCCCGGATCCCGAACACACCGCGATACTGCTCCTGCACCACATCGAAATTGTCGCGGTCACCCTGCAGCGCGAAGATCGGCTGCACGGCGATCAGGCGGCCAGTCGAGAGGCGCGCACCGAAGAACGGCGATCCCGGAACGAGGCCCTGCAACTGGTTGTCCGCGCTGCGGCAGTCGACACCCGTGGGGTTCGAGACGAAGTTACACGGGTTGAACTGGTTGGTGCCCGGAACGAAGGGGAAGATCTGCGGCGCGCCGGTGTTGTCCGCCTTGATTTCGGCGCGGCTGTAGTTCGCTTCGAAATACGGCGTGATATTGGCTTCACCGGGGAAGGTGTATTCACCATAGGCCATCACGTTGAACAGGTCCTGCTGCGGAATGAACAGGGTGTTGGGGAAAGCACCGTTGGTGTTGACGTTCTGGAAGTCGACGTCGCGAATGCCGTCACCGTTGGTGTCGAGATCGACCCCGAATGCATCGGTCGATTCACCGAAGTTCAGCCTGCGGCCAGTGATCGGATCGACCGGGATGTTGGCGATATTGCCATTGGCCGGGAAATAGACCGAGCCGAAACGGGTCTGCGGTACGAAGATACGGCCGCTGATGCCGCCGACCTTACACGGGTTTTCCGACACCGAAACACCTGGCGTGCGATTCTGGACAGTCGCATTGTCGATCTTGCCGATGGTGTAGATATTTCCGTTCTGGTCGATTTCATAGTTGGTATCGCAACCTGTGAAGAAATCGCGGTCGCCATAGCGGATTTCGTCGCGGTGGTCGTATTCGACGCCGATACCGAAGAAGGCACGGTCGGTGTTGAAGCCCCACGCACCCGAAATGGTGTAGTCTTCACCCGAACCCATCGGGTTGATTTCGCCGCGGGCGCTCAGTTCCAGACCGTCGAAATCCTTGCGCAGGATGATGTTGCCAACACCGGCCACAGCGTCCGAACCGTAAACCGACGATGCACCGTCGAGCAGCAGGTCGTAGCGGTCGATCAGCGAGCCCGGAAGCAGGTTGATCGAGGGCGAGGTCGGTGCGCCTTCGACACCAGCCGGAGCGAGGCGGCGGCCATTGACGAGAAGCAGGGTACGGTCAGCACCGAGGCCGCGCAGGTTCAGCGTTTGTGAACCGGGCCCGTTGTCGAGCACGAAACCGATAAAGGTTGCGTCGATTTGCTGGCCCGACGCGGCCGTCGAACGCTGGAGGATCTGCGAAGGATCGAACAGACCGGCTTCGTTCTCACCGTCGGTGGTGAGCACCTGCAGCGGTGAAATGCTCGAATAGGTGTCGCGGACAATACGCGAACCGGTGACGACGATACCGCCCTCGCCGGCAGTCGCGCCGTCGGCACCGACGATCGTTTCCTGACATTCGGCCGGGATCGGCAGGTCGGCGTCGAGGTTGTCACAGTCAACTTCGGCGTCCTGCGCAAAGGCCGGGGCGGCGACAACCATCGCCAGGGCGGACGCCGAGTAGGCCAGACCCTTGAGCGCGCGTGCTTCAAGCTTTTTCATAATTTCTCCAGTCGCGACAACTAAAGACTGGGAGCGAACCCCGAAGGCTGCATATCCGGCTAAAGTCCCCTGCCGGCATCTGCATGATTCGCTTGCGAATGGGCCCCAGTCCCTAAGGTGAACCGGTTGTGCAAAAGCGCGGATGGCGTGTCAAAGTGGTTTGACGGATTTATGGCAAATGAACGGGGGACTTGTTGCTCAAATCCCACAGCTTTTGCGATGATCCGAATGCGGTTGTTCGAATCTTGCCTTGGCGCCGGTTTCAATTGAAACAAAATGACGCGCCGCCTGTGGGAGAAAACGGGCGGCGCGATCAAATGGCGGGCGATCAGGCGACGGCTATCTGCAATTCGCCGTCACCCTCGTCGATCCGGACCGTCGATCCATCGGGCACCTCGCCTTGCAACATCCTGTCCGCCAGCGGATCTTGCAGGTAGCGCTGGACCGCGCGCTTCAAGGGCCGCGCACCATAGACTGGATCGTAGCCGACCCGCCCGAGCCAGCGCAGCGCGGCATCGGTCAGCTCGAGCGTGATCTTGCGGTCCTTGAGCAGCTTCTGCACCCGCGCGACCTGGATTTCGACGATCGGCGCCATGTGTTCCTGGCCCAGACGGTGGAACAGGATGATCTCGTCCAGCCGGTTGAGGAATTCGGGGCGGAAATGCCCGCGCACCACATCCATCACCTGCGGCTCGACATCTTGCACCTTCTGGTCGTCGGTCATCTGGCTGAGGAACTGGCTGCCGAGGTTGGAGGTAAGGATGATCAGCGTGTTGGAGAAATCGACCACCCGCCC
>JBGSPZ010000103.1:0-2217 GCA_041738375.1 Parerythrobacter sp.
GCTCGTCGAACGCAATGCAGCATGGGCGAAGCGGCTCGATGCAATGATCGCCGCCGAACCGGTCCTGCTGATCGCCGTCGGCGCGGCGCACCTGCCCGGCGATGACGGGCTGATCGCGCTGCTCGGACAGCGCGGCTACACGGTCACCCGCATCCAGTAACGCCCTGCGCGACACTGCGCTTGCCAAACGCGCCGATTGCCCCTAGAGGCGCGCCCTTCCCGGCCGTGGTCATCCCTGGAGGCGTGGCGGGAAGATCGATCCAACCAAGTATTCGAAAGGTAAGCGATTATGAGCGACGCTCTGACCCTGCCGGCCGAGACGCGCGAACGGGCGGGCAAGGGAGCCTCCCGTGCACTGCGTCGCGAAGGCCGCATCCCCGCCGTGATCTACGGCGGCAAGGAAGAACCGACCACCATCCACGTCGAGGAAAAGGCGCTCGTCAAGCTGTTGATGACCGGCCACTTCATGAACTCGATCGTCCAGATCGAACTCGGCAAGGACTCGGTTCGCACCCTGCCCAAGGACGTTGCACTCCACCCGGTTACCGACCGCCCGACCCATGTCGATTTCCTGCGCCTTTCGAAGGGCAGCAAGATCGACGTGAGCGTGCCGGTGGTCTTCATCAACGAAGAAGCCTCGCCCGGCCTGAAGCGCGGCGGCGTGCTCAACATTGTCCGTCACGAGCTCGAGCTGGTGTGCGACAACGACAAGATCCCCGGCGAGATCGAGATCGACGTCACCGGCAAGGATGTCGGCGATTCGATCCACATCAGCGAAGTCACCCTGCCCGCAGGTTCCGAAAGCGCGATCACCGACCGCGATTTCACCATCGCGACGCTGGTTGCTCCGTCGGCCCTCAAGAAGTCCGAAGGCGACACTTCGAGCGCCGATGCCGATGCAGCGGTTGAAGAGGGCGGCGAGTAGCTCCCGACCTCCCCTGACAAACCACCAAGGCGCCGGTCCAGCAATGGGCCGGCGTTTTGATTCATGGGGCAGGTTGTTTGCCGGAGGTTCGAAATGCAGCGGGTATTGGTGATCGGCTCTCCGGGAGCGGGGAAATCGACCTTCGCCCGCGCGCTGGCGGAAAGGACAGGGCTTCCGCTCGTCCATCTCGATGCCGAATACCACCTGCCCGGCTGGGCCGAGCCGGAACCCGAACTGTGGGATGCCAAGCTTGATCTGATCCTTGCGGGCGAGACGTGGATTATCGATGGCAACTACGGCGGCAGCATGGACCGGCGGCTGGCGAGGGCCGACAGCGCGATCCTGCTCGACTATCCCGGCATGCTGTGCCTGTGGCGGGTGCTCAAGCGCGTCACCACGCTTCGCGGAACGGTTCGGCCCGACGCCGCACCCGGCTGCCCGGAGCGGCTCGACCTCGCCTTTCTCGCCTATGTGGCTGCCTTTCGCATCAACAAGACCCCCGCGCTCGAGCGCCGGCTGGCCGCGTTCGGCGGAACCGTCGTGCGGCTCAGGCGCCCCGCCGAAGCGCAGGCCTTCCTCGACCGGCTGGCTTAAGCTAGGGGCCGCACATGCAGATTTGGGCTGGCCTCGGAAATCCCGGACCGCAGTATGCGATGCACCGGCACAATGTCGGCTTCATGGCCTGCGATGTCATTGCCGATATGCACGGGTTCGGGCCGGTGCAGAAGAAATTCAGCGGCTGGGCGCAGGAAGGCCGCATCGGCGGCGAGAAAGTGGTGCTCCTCAAGCCCGCGACCTTCATGAACGAAAGCGGCCGCAGCGTGGGCGAGGCGCTGCGCTTCTACAAGCTGGAGCCCGATGCGCTGACCGTGTTCCACGACGAACTCGATCTTGCCCCCTTCAAGGTCAAGGTCCGCGTCGGCGGCGGGCTTGCCGGTCATAATGGCCTGCGTTCGATCAACCAGCATCTCGGTCCGGACTTCCGCCGGGTGCGGATCGGGATCGGGCACCCGGGCCACAAGGACCGCGTCACCGGCCATGTGCTGGGCAATTACGCCAAGGCCGAGATGGACGATCTGGCCCACATGCTCGGCGCTATCGGGGCGGAGGCCGCATGGCTGGCCGAGGGCAACGATGCCCGCTTCATGAGCGAATACGCGCTTCGCATGCAGGACTGATCTGCTAGGCTCTCGCCAACCGAGGAGAGACGCCATGCCCGCCATCGACCGCCGTACCTTGCTCGCCGGAGCTGCCGCCACCACCGCGTTTGCCGCCGCCACAGTCCGTGCGCA
>JBGSPZ010000413.1:0-4086 GCA_041738375.1 Parerythrobacter sp.
CGACGAACTGCGCCGCACCGGCTGGCTCGGCCTCGAACGGGCGATTTCGGTCCTCCCCAGCGTCGATACGCTGGCGAACGTCAGAGAAGCCGGAGGCCGGCGCGGGGCCAGCATCGCCGCGTTCCTCGGCATCGGCGATCCTGCCTTTCGCGGCATCCCCGACGGGGCCGGTGATGCGGCAGCGCCCGCATCGGCGGCCCCGGTCGATATCCGCAGCTACTACCGATCGGGTACGGTCGATCTTGCGGCCATCGGTCAGCTCGCGCGGCTGGAGAAGAGCGGGCGCGAGGTGATCGAGATCGCCGATATCCTCGGGTGGGAGGATGCCGACGTGCTGCTCCAGATGGAGGCCACGCAATCGAACATCGACCGGCGCAATGCAGCGGGAAGGTTGCCGGAGGGCGGTCTGGTGGTCTTCGCCACCCACGCGCTGGTGGCGGGGGACCTGAGCGGGACCTTGGCCGAACCGGCGATCGTCCTCACGCCCGAGATTGCGCCGAGCGTCGCCGTTCCGGACGCCCCCGCCGCCGACCGGGACGGGCTGCTCACGGCCTCCGAAGTGGCGCAGCTCGACTTCCGTTCGTCGCTGGTGATTCTGTCCGCCTGCAATACCGCCGCCGGGGCGAGCGGCGGCGAAGGGTTCAGCGGGCTGGCGCGCGCCTTTTTCAACGCCAGCGCGGGATCGCTGGTCGCGACCCATTTTCCCTTGCTCGACCTCGCCGGATCGCGGCTCACCACCAGGATGGTGGAATTGCTCCCGGCAATGCGCGGCGATGTGCCCGGAGCAATGCGGCAGGCGATGCAGGAATACGCGGCCGATACGGCGGGCGATGCGGCAGGGCTGTCGAGCGCCCACCCCGCCAACTGGGCCGCGTTCGTAGTGATGGATCCCCGCTGACGGCCTGCACGCGAATTATCCCGGCTCCAGCGCAATAGTCTATTGACCTCGCGGGACATCTTGGCCGACACACTTCCCATTCAACAAGAAAAGAATCAGGGTTGCCGAGTCGTCACAATGCGTGGCTCGCTGCTGCATGGGAAAGCGGCGGGTGCGTTCCACAGGGGGAATTGCAATGACCAAGAGGCATCTTCACATCGGCGCAGGAATGGCCAGCCTGGCGATCGCGCTGGCATCGTCGCCCGCTATTGCATCCGAGACCGATGAGAGCGCGCCCGAAGCCATCGCGGCAGAGGCGCAGGGCACCTTCAACGGGTTCCGCGTCGAAGCGAGCCGGGAGGCCATCGCCAATGCGCGGCTGACATTCGATTTCGCACCCGTGCCCGTGGCGCATGATTTCAACGGCAGGCTCAACTCGCCCGATCCCGAGCTCGTCGTGCGCACCAACATCGGTGTGGCCGGCTCGGTCGATACAGCCAATACGCTGCCATCGGTGGTGCAGATCTTCCTGCGCAACAACGCGACCGGCGGGGTGTTCTTCAACTGCACCGGCACGATGATCAACCCGCGCACCGTGCTGACGGCGGCGCACTGCGTCAACGACAGCTCGTCCGAAGCCTATGGCACCGCCGACACCGGCGAATTTTCCATGCTGGTCGCGACCGGGTTCAACACCCAGAGCCGCCTGTTCGGCACGATTAATGCGGGACTTACCTATGCCGAAGGCGGCGCGGCGCAAAGCAGCGACGTGATCATCCACCCGTCGAGCAATCTCGACAATGGCGGGCTCGGCTTCCCTTATGCCGATGTCGCCTTCATCGCGCTCGACGAGCCGATCACCGACGTTCCCTACATGCCGTTGCTGCTTAGCCCGCTCGACCAGCTGACCCATGTCGTGGTCACCGGCTACGGCACCCGCGGCACCGGCGATGCCGGAGCCAGCGGGATCGACTTCTTGCGCCGCGTGGGCGAAAACATGCTCGGTGCGGTCGCGTCCAACGCCGATTTCATCGACAATGTGTTCTTCGGCTTCGCCCCTTCGGCCGACAGCCTGGGGGTCGAGACGCAGGCGATGTATTTCATCGACTTCGACGATCCGGTCCGCACCCCGGCGGAACAGGCGCAGTGCACCTTCACCGGCACCAGCATCAGCTGCGCATCGATCGAGGCGGTCAAGGCGATCGACTGGTTCGCGGGCGATGCGCTGCCGCGCGAAGCCGGCACCGCGCCGGGGGACAGCGGCTCGCCGCTGATCGTCGACCAGCTGTATGGCTTCCCGGTGGTGGCGGGCGTGCTGAGCGGCGGGTACGACTTCTTCGGCCTCAACAACCGCTACGGTGATGTCAGCTTCTACAACCCGCTGTACCTGTTCCACGAATTCATCACCGAAAACACGCCCTACAAATATGTCTCGGCGCGCAGCAGCGGCCGGTGGTCCAACCCGAACACGTGGACGCAAGACCTCGACCCCGGCTTCTTCATCGATGACGGCAATGGCAATGTGATCAACGCGCTGCCGACCGGCCCGGAGGAGGGTGTGTACGGCACCGGCCCAAAGCTCGGTACCATCCTCGGCAACGACATCACCGGCGAGACGAGCGATCCTTCGTTCCTGCTCCCGCCCGAAGGCACGCCGGACTTTGGCGGCAATCTGCCGACCTCGTCGCGGCTGCTCGGCCCTGGTTCGACCCGCTTCGTGCCCCAGAACACCGACGGTACGGTGGGCACCGCCTTTGCCGACCCGGCACAGTATTTCGACGTGCTGCTGCATCGGCCGGGCACGATCACGGTCGACATGGATGTCGAGATCGACAAGCTGACGCTCGACCACAGTGCGGCCAACTTCAAGCTGCCGGACGGCTGGGAATTCACCACCATCATCGGGCTTGAGCATTATGCCGGAACCTCGACCATCGACGGGCAGTTCAACGCCCCGCTGATCGCGCATTTCGGCGGTCTGATCCAGGGCACCGGCACGATCAAGTCCGAAGCCTTCTTCAACGTGACCGGACAGCTTTCGCCCGACACGCTTGCCAAATTCGGCACGCTGACGGTCGATGGCAATTACATCCAGACCTCGGGCGGGGCGTTGCTGATCAACGTCAGCAAGGTGCGCAATACCTTTAACAGCGACCGACTGGTGGTAACCGGAGGTGCGAGCCTCGCCGGCACATTGGCGCTCAAGCCGACCGGCGCGGTGCGATACGGCGACAACTGGACCGTGCTGAGCGCTGGCAGCATCACCGGCAATTTCGAGAATGTGTCGCTGGTGACCAACTCGCCCTTGCTGTTCGGCATCTCGCGCGTCCGCCCCGACAACACGATCTATGTCGAAATCGGCGCCCGTCCGATCGCGCCGATCCTCGGCCCGACCAGCGGACTGACCTCGCTCGGCGACCTGCTCGACAAGCTGCGCGGCAACAAGTTCACGCAGTTCTCGAATATTTTCGATATCGTCGACACCGCCGGTTTCGATGTCTTCGGGCAGACCCTGGCCAGCCTCACCCCGACCAGTGGGTTCGGCCAGGCGGCGACCGCCAACGGCTTCTCGCAGCGGATTACCGGTCAGCTCGCCCAGCGTACGCTGACCCTGCGCGGCGCGAGCGATGCGGTGGCGGGCTTCTCCGCCGCAGGCAACGCGGGCTTCGCGCAGGCAGGCGTATTGCCGGGCGAAGCGGGCAAGCTCGGCTTCTTCGGTTCGGTCAGCGGCTCCTACCTCCAGATGGGCCAGTCGGACGATCCGTTGCAGGCGAATGCCTTCAACCAGGCGACGCTGACGCAGGCGGGCGAACTGACCCTCGGTACCGACTACGCGGTCAGCGACGGGCTCAGTCTCGGCATCGCCATGAGCCGGATCCGCAGCAGCGCGAATGCGCGGCTCGGGGAAAGCGGCATGAACGACGAAAGTTCCGCCGTTGCGGCCTATGGTGCAGTGAAGTTCGGCAAGGGATTCGTCGACTTCCATGCCGGTCATGCCGAGCAGCGGTTCGGCCTCGAACGCGCCTCGACGGGCAATTTCGTGACTGCCTTCGACAGCGCACGCGGCGCGGCGCAAGGCTCGCAGGCCTTTGCCGGAATGCGGATCGGTTACGCGCTCGAACCGGCCAAGGGCCTGACCATGGGTCCGGTGGCGAGCGTCGACTACGTCCGTTCCGATCTCGGCGGCTACACCGAATTCGGTGCCGGCT
>JBGSPZ010000005.1:0-8436 GCA_041738375.1 Parerythrobacter sp.
CGCTCACCATCTCGCGCGCGCAGGCGAGCGTACGGTGCCAGATCTCGGTCGCATCGTGTTCGACATGGCCCGGCTGGGGGTAATGCTGGGTCAGCGCCTGCTGCGCGCTGCCATGCGCCTTGCCGTGCGCATCGAACAGCATCGCGCGGGTGGATGTTGTGCCTTCGTCGAGCACGAGCAGGAACCGGTCGGACATTCTTCTCTCCCTTTGGCGGTGCCATAAACCCAATCGTCATCCCGGCGAAAGCCGGGATCGCTGTCGGCATCGCGCCAGACTGGAGCCGGTCCCGGCTTTCCCTGGGACGACGCATTGGTGGACAGCATACGAAACCGCCCCCATATCGAAGCCATGGTCGATATCCCGCCCAAGCCGTGGCCCACCGGGCGCGTCGAGCAGCCCGAGCCGCTGGTGCGGCGGATCCTTGCCCCCAACCCGTCGCCCTATACTTTTACCGGCACGCAGACCTATGTCGTGGGTAATGCGGGCGAGGTCGCGGTGATCGATCCCGGACCGGAAGACAAGGACCATATCCGCGCGATCCTCGACTGTATCGGCGAGGACCGGCTGGTCGCGATCATGTGCACCCACACCCACCGCGACCATTCGCCTGCGGCAAAACCGCTGGCCGAGCGGACCGGAGCGCCCGTCGTCGGCTGCGCGCCGCTGGTGCTGACCAGCGACGAACCGCGCGCCGACGAGGCGTTTGATCCCACCTATGCCCCCGATCGCGTGCTGGAAGACGGCGAAGCGATGACAGGAAGAGGCTGGACCCTGCGCGCGGTGCATACGCCGGGGCACACCTCGAACCATCTGTGCTTCGCGCTGGAGGAAAGCGGCGCGCTGTTCACCGGCGACCATGTGATGGGCTGGTCCACCAGCGTCGTCATCCCGCCCGACGGCGATATGGGCGATTACATGAAGAGTCTCGACCGCCTTTATGCACGGGAGGACCGGGTGTATTACTCCGCCCACGGTGCACCGATAGAAAAGCCGCACCAGCTGGTGCGCGGGATGATCGGCCACCGCCGCCAGCGCGAAAGCCAGATCCTGCGCCTGCTGGGCGAAGGTGCCAAGGCGATCGAGGAGATGGTGGCGCTGATGTACAAGGGGCTCGACCCTCGGTTGACCGGGGCTGCGGGGATGAGCGTCAAGGCGCATTTGCTCGATCTGGAACGCAGGGGGCAGGTCGGGCGTTCGGAGGACATATGGCAAACGACACGATAGAGCGGGAGAACCGCCCCCTTCGCCCCGAATCCGACAATGCTACAGTCGAGACCCGCCCGAAGCGCGAGAAATCGCTGGCCCGGGTACAGGCGGTTCCGTGGCTGATCGTCATCGTGCTCTTTGCCGCGCTCGCATTCGTGACGTGGAAGGCATTCTTCGAGCAGGAAGAAGGCGATCCTGTGGCCAGCGCCATGCTGGCGTTCGAGAAGCAGAACCAGCTGACGGTATTCTCGAGCCGCTTCGAGGTGATGGCCGAAAGCGTCGACGAACGCGGCGTGCTGGGTGTAAACTTTCTCAAGAGCCGGCAAGCGATGATCATTCCGGCGACGGTCGAGTACCGCGTCAACCTCGCAAACGTCGGGCGTGAACGGATGCAGTGGGACCCTGACACGGAAACGCTCGATGTGCAGCTTCCGCCGCTCAAGACCACGGTACCCAATCTCGACGAAAAGAGCGCGCGGCTGTTCACCGACGGCAATTTCGTCACCGGCGGCGCGGCCGAGGCGCTGATCCGGAACAATTCCGAGGTGGCGGAAGAAAAGGCCAGCGTATTTGCCCGCAACCCCGAAGTGCTGGCGCTTGCCCGCACGGCGGCGAAGGAAGCCGTCCGCCAGAACCTCGCCATCCCGCTGTCGGTGGCAGGTTATGGCGATGTGACGGTCAACGTGACTTTCGACGGAGAAGACGCGAAACGCTGAGTGGCTGCGGCATAGCTGCACGGCATAGGACCGTCCGGCCAAACAGGCGGGCTGTCGAAATCTTCCTATTGCGCGCCGTGCGAGCGGCCTAGTTTCCTCCCGGTCAAATCCTGGGGAGGGAATGACGATGGCCACCATCGCCGCACCGAAATCCGCGCGGGTCGAGGGCACGCGCTTCTTCACCGTCATCGCGTTCGTCATGTCGGCGCTCATCATTGCCGGCTTTTCGCTCAATCTGGCGATGGGCCGGTCGAGCTTCGGCGCACCGTGGCCCTATCACCTGCACGGCATGATCTTCATGGGCTGGATCGGGCTCTACCTCGCCCAGCATGTAGCCATCGCGGGCGGAAACCGGGAGCTACACAAGCGGCTGGGCCAGCTCGCCTATCTGTGGATTCCGCTGATGGTCGCGGCCGGGACGATGATCATCGTGATCGTCGCACGCACCACCGGTGGGCCGTTCTTCTTCGC
The DNA here is from genome assembly GCA_041738375.1 of Parerythrobacter sp. Lineage (GTDB taxonomy): Bacteria > Pseudomonadota > Alphaproteobacteria > Sphingomonadales > Sphingomonadaceae > Parerythrobacter_A. The sequence continues at coordinate 2,395 of JBGSPZ010000005.1, forward strand.
GATGAACGAGTTTTTCGTCAGCAACCTGATCGCCCTGTTCACCTTCGGCGGACTGGCGCTGTGGGCCTTGCGGGTCCGGCGTTACGCAGGCTGGCACCGGCGGCTGATGCTGGTGGCGATGAGCATCCTCACCGGTCCGGGCCTCGGCCGCCTGCTGCCGACACCGTTGTTCATGCCCAACGCCTGGACCATCCTGGTTTGCCTGACCTTCGTTTTCCCGGCGATCGGCATGCTGGTCGACCTGCGGCGCGACGGGCGGGTCCATCCGGCCTATTGGTGGGGCATGGGGATCAATGTCGGGCTCTTCGTGCTGTCGATGCTGCTGGCCTACTCGCCGGCCGGCTATGCGCTGACCGAATGGCTGACCGCCGGTACGCCCGGCGGGGAGCGGCCGATGGAGGCCTTCCTGCCGCCCGGCTTCAGCATGTGACGCGTAGCTGAGGTCGAGCGGCCTGAAGCCTTATCTATGATAGAATCGGCGCGGTCGCTGGTCCATCTGCTGGTATATCTCGAGCAGCAGCTGATGCGCCTTTTCCGCCCCGCCCTCGAGCGCGCCGGACCTCCATGCGGGCCAGTAGTCCCACATGATATCCGCCACCTGCTCCCTGACCTCGCGAAAGCCCCTCAGCCTGGACATCCTGAGGACCAGATCGTCCACTTCCGGCCCGAAGCCCGATTGGCCAAACGACAGAAGATCGGTGAGGGGGTGATCGCCCGGCTTTCCGGCTGGCATGGGAATTCTCCTCTCGCTTGCTTGCAATCGTAGTGACTAGCACAACGCTCACGGAATTCGCTCGAATTCCGGCGCACCCGTCCCTATGTCGCGTGCAACATAATTCGCGAGGTTTCCGATATGAACGACCAGTCCAGACCGCCCACCGGCACCGACCTGCTGGCCGAAATCGACCGGCTGCGGAAGGAAAAGAACGCGATCATCCTCGCGCATTATTACCAGACCTCGGACATCCAGGACATTGCCGATTTCGTCGGCGACAGCTTGGAGCTGAGCAAGAAGGCGGCGGACACCGATGCCGATGTGATCGTGTTCTGCGGGGTCAAGTTCATGGCCGATACCGCCAAGATCCTCAGCCCGGAAAAGATCGTCGTCCTGCCCGACATGGACGCTGGATGCAGCCTTGAAGACAGCTGCCCGCCGGAAAAGTTCAAGGCTTTCCGCGAGGCGCACCCCGACCATATCGCGTTGACCTACATCAACTGCTCGACCGAGGTGAAGGCGCTCTCCGACGTGATCGTCACCAGTTCCAGCGCGGAGACGATCCTCAGCCAGATCCCGGAAGACCAGAAAATCATCTTTGGCCCCGACCGGCACCTGGGCGGCTATATGAGCCGCAAGTTCGGCCGCGAGATGCTGCTGTGGCCCGGCGTGTGCATCGTGCACGAGGCGTTCAGCGAGACCGAGCTGCTCAAGCTGAAAGCGCAGCACCCCGGCGCGCCGGTCGCCGCGCATCCCGAATGCCCGCCGACGATCATCGACCATGCGGACTATGTCGGCTCGACCAGCGGCATCCTGCAATTCGCCAAGACCTTCGAAGGCGACACGCTGATCGTCGCGACCGAGCCGCACATCATCCACCAGATGGAAAAGGCGCTGCCGGAAAAGAATTTCATCGGTGCACCCGGCGCGGACGGCAACTGCAGCTGCAACATCTGCCCCTATATGGCGCTCAATACGATGGAGAAGCTCTACACCTGCCTGCGCGACCTCGAACCGCGGATCGAGATCGAAGAGGGCCTGCGGCTGAAAGCCAAGCAGAGCCTCGACCGGATGCTCGAGATGGCCAGCGGAACAATCGGTAAGGGGGATCTGGGGAGGGTTTGATGCTGACCAGCATACGCCTCTGCAAATTTCTTACGATGCTACTCACGGCAGCTTGCTTTGCTCTGGCTACCGTTGCACCAGCGATGGCGATGGACTTCAAGATCAAGCCACGAACTCAATTGAATGAGATGTCCCGCATAACCATCCACGGCGGCAGATTTCACATATTTGCGAGTGGCGCGATAACCGAAGACTCTGCTGATGCACTCACGGAATTTGTAGCTCGGGAGAAAATCGAACTCGCTCGAGTTTACTTTGACTCGCCCGGAGGGTCGCTCATTGGCGGCATTCGACTTGGCGAGAGGATAAGGTCGCTAGGCTTTGAAACTAGCGTTCAAGCGATTGACTACGAGTATGAGAAGGGTCCCAAAGCGATCTGTGCAAGCGCATGCGCTTATGCCTTCGCCGGCGGAACACATCGCTTCTTGGGTGCAGACAGCGGAGAGATTGGATTACACCAGTTCTTTTCGACGACCGCTGAAGGTTTAGGGTCAGGCGATACTCAGCGAATTTCAGCGCTTATTCTCGATTATCTTTCCCGGATGGGATTGGACGCGCAAGCTTTTAAGATCGCTAGTCAAACGCACAGTGGAACTATGGCATGGCTAACATCGAAGGATGCCGAACTGATTGGGCTGGTTGACAACGGTGTTGCGCCGCCGACCGCTCAGATCAAGCTCCGCGATGGATGGCCATATCTCCGGCTCGAACAACATTTCAATGATGTCAGCTCGCGAGTCTTGCTGATGTGCGTTGAGACAGAATTCTACATCATGGCTGGTATTGTTACGAATCCAGAAGTGTCCAATCAACAAGTAGGATTCTTCGGTACAAGCTATCTTTATTTCGACGAACACCAGTACATGCCGGTAGGCGAATCTCGAGGCCATAAGGTTGAGGGCAGCGTGGTTTGGCTTGAGAGGCCATTAACGCCCGAAGGATTAAGCCATTTGGCCAGTGCTGAGACCCTTGGAATTTGGCTAAACAATGGCGGACCAATGCAATGGGGCAGCCACATGGACATTTCCAAGGTCCGAACTGACATCGACGAGTTTGTCAAAAATTGCAGGCGATAGTCAGAAGTCAATGCGGCTTCTTTGATGCTGTCCTACAGCGGGGATATGCTGTTATCATATTCCTATGAGTTCATTTGGTTTCAACCGCCAGCTCGACTGGGCCAAATTCGAAAAGTCCGCACGGGCCGGGTGGCGCTTGCAGTCATCGGAAAGTCCTGCTGAGGTGTGCACTACTACTACTACGCGTTTGGAATTGCCTCAACATCGGCTGAGCGGGTGTTTCAAAAATGACCCCGGTCTGTGTCACACCCCATGGGATCTGACCGCACTCGCCGCAACCATCCTGCCCCGTCGGCGTTTCCACCCCGCATGACCGCTGACATCCGCTTCTTCTGGGCCCGGCTCAACGCCAATTACTGGTTCTATCCCGCGCTGTTCGCGATCCTCGCAGCGGTCCTCGCCTTTGCGATGATCTGGCTCGACCGGAATGGCGCTGCCGCCGCGCTCAACGATGCGGACTGGTTGATCCCGGCGCGGCCGCAGGGGGCGTCGGACATGCTGACGGTGATGGCGGGCAGCATGATCGGGGTGGCCTCGACCGTGTTCTCGATCACCATCGCGGCTGTCGCCTATGCCAGCGGCAATTACGGCCCCCGGCTGCTGACCAATTTCATGGAGGACCGCGGCAACCAGTTGAGCCTCGCGACCTTCATCGGCAGCTTCGTCTATGCCCTGATCGTGCTGCGCAGCGTCCGCGCGGAGGATGAGACGGCGACGGCCGGATCGGGCGCGGTGGACGCATTACCGGGCTTTGTGCCGCAACTGTCTTTGCTGGTCGCCTACGGATTGATGGCGCTGTGTGTCGCGGTACTGGTATTCTTCCTCAACCACGTGCCGTCCAGCATCCAGATCAACACCGTGCTCAAGGGCATTGCCCGCCGGTTGCTCGACACGATCCGCGAAGTCTATCCGGTGGAAGGCAGCTTTCGCGAGGCGCTGCCGCAGCCCGGCGGAAAGCCGGTGCTCGCATGGGGCACCGGCTATGTCCAGATGATCGACTTCGACGACCTGCTGAAAGTCGCCAAGGAGCACGGCTGCACGATCTCGCTGCGCGTGCGGACCGGGGATTTCGTGCACCGCGAGATGGCGCTGCTCGAGGTCGAGGGCTGCGAGCCGGAGGAGCTGGAAGACCGCCTGCGCGAAAGTTTCACGCTCGGCCCGTCGCGCACGCCCGAGCAGGACCCGCAGTTCCTGATCGACGAGCTGGTCGAGATCGGCCTGCGCGCGCTCAGCCCCGGGATCAACGATCCCTTCACGGCGATCACCGCGCTGCACTGGCTCGGTGCGGCCACTGCGGAGATTGGGCGGCGCGACTTGCGCAAAAATATCGGCGACGACGAAGGGGACGCCTCCCCGGTCCGGCCTCTGCCCGACGGGTTCCAGCACTATGTCAATCGGGGTTTCGGCGCGATCCGCAGCGCGGTGGCCAGCTCGCCGATCGCCGCCGAGGTGATGCTCGACACGATTGCCAATGCGGCGACACCGATCGACGATCTGGGGCGGCAGAAAATCCTGCGGCAGGAAGCGAAGCTGTTGGCGGAGCAGGCGCGGCTCACGCTGGTCGGGCCTGATCTCGCGCGGTTCGAGGAGCACCTCGCGAAGTTCGACCGGTTGTTCTGGAACGAACCGAGCGCGAATTGACGGACGCTGCTAGGCGCGCTTGTCCGCCACAATCCCCGGTCCCGTCTTCGGCGTGCCGCTCCGCGCGAAGACCAGCGCGCTGCCGAGCAGCACCATGCCCACAATATCCCACCCGCCAAGCACCTCGCCGAACACGGCGTAGCCATAGAGCGCTGCCACCGCCGGCTGGGTCAGCAACGCCAGCCCGATCACCAGCGGCGGGAAGTGGCGCAGGCTGAACACCAGCAAGCCCTGCCCGACGATCTGGCTCGACAGCGCGAGCAGCAGCAGCGGGGTCCAGTCGGTGGGGATCACCGGCTCCCCCAGCAGCAGCGCCAGCGCCAGAAGCACGGGGCAAGCGAACAGGCTGACCCACACCAGCAGGCTCCACGCGCCAATTCCTTTTCGCGCGTCCTGCAGAGTCAGCAGGTAGATCGCGTAGCTGAGACCCGCCGCGAGGCAAAACAGGTCGCCGACCAGCGTCGCGGTCGAGATCTCGAGGCTCTCCCCCATCAGGATCGCCGCCCCGCTGAGCGCGAAGGCGATCGCCAGCCAGTCGAGCCCGCGCGGCAGCAACCGCGCGACGATGAAACCCCAGAACAGCAGCACGATGCTGCCCGCATTGCCGAACAGCGTGGCATTGCCGAGCCGGGTCAGCCCGATGCCGAAATGCCAGCTGGCCAGATCGAGTGCGAAGGCGGTCGATCCGAGCGCCACCAGCGCCAGCGTCTTCTTCGGAATACCGCTCAGCCGCTGCCCCGTAGCGCGTGCGAAAAGCGCCAGCACCGGCAGCGCGAGGAACAGCCGCCAGAACGCCGCCGACACTGGTCCGCTGTCGGTCACCCGCACCGCCCAGGGGCCGAGCGCGAGCGCGACATTGCCCAAGAGCAGCGCCGCCAGCAGCACCCAGCGGGGCCAAGTCGAGCTATCCCCCCTGCTCGCTTTTGTTGCGCTTGTATCGCTCACGGCCGCGCCATAGCTTGGGTTGCAATTCAGGACGAAACGAAATCTGCCCTTGGGCAAGAAAGGACCCGTGTGACCGATATCCTGTTCCAGCCGCTGACCCTCGGCGCGATCGAGACCGCCAACCGCATCCAGATGGCGCCGCTCACCCGCGGCCGCTCGACCCAGCCGGGTTCGGTGCCGAACGAAATGATGGCGACCTATTACCGCCAGCGCGCGGGCGCGGGGCTGATCATCAGCGAGGCGACCGGGATCAGCGTGGAGGGCCTTGGGTGGCCGGCCGCACCGGGGATCTGGAGCGACGAGCAGGTCGAGGGCTGGAAGCTGACCACCGAGGCGGTGCACGCGGAAGGCGGCAAGATCGTACTGCAGCTGTGGCACATGGGGCGGCTGGTCCACCCCGACTTCCTCGGCGGCGAAGCGCCGGTATCGGCCAGCGCGACCAAGGCCCCCGACCACGCGCATACGCCGACCGGGCGCAAGCCGTACGAGCAGGCGCGCGAACTGTCGGTCGAGGAGATCGCGCGCGTCGTCGCCGACTAC
>JBGSPZ010000037.1:0-8460 GCA_041738375.1 Parerythrobacter sp.
GCGGCTACGAACCGGTCGAAACATGGTCGGCGCACTGGATCGCCGATCCGGGCTTCCGCGAGGCGGTGAGCGATTTCCTCGACCGCGAGCGGCACGGCGTAGCGCAGGACCGCAACTTCCTCGAGACGCGAACGCCCTTCAGGAAAGGCTAGGCGACCTTGCGGGCGGTCTCGCTGAGCCACCGACGTGCGCGACGCTGGGCCTCGGCGATCTCGCGGGCGGTCATTTCGTCCGACACATCGGCGCGGCACCAGCTGGCTTCCTCGTGACCCTTCGAAGCGGCGAGGTTGAACCATTTATGCGCTTCGATCAGATCGCACGGCGCGCCGTGGCTGCCGGTCGAATAGGCGACCCCGAGGTCGAAATAGGCGTTGACGCAGCCTTGCGCAGCAGCGGCGAGACATTGTGCGACCAGCAGGTCGGTGGCGTGGATATCGGGCTGGATCGCCATCCCGCCTTCGATCGGAGTGAGTTTCATCGTTGTACCCCCAAGTCGGCGACGGCCCCTGCCATCGCTCGATCGGGGTTTTCCACAGAACGTGGTCAACAAATGGTTAACATGGACGGCAAATTCGGTCGTCGCGATCCATTCCGTTCGGCTCGGCTTAAGTTTGTGGAGCATAAGGGCCCGCCCCTAGATTGCCGCTTGTGCGGGGGGTGACCCACTTCTATAGGCCCGCCCAAAGCGGAGGACCAAGAGACCGGGTCGCACCGGCGGGGTGTCACGCAAATCGTTGAAATGATTACGATAGGGTATCGAGGACCACATGGCGACAGCTGCATTTGAAGACTCCGATGCGCTCAAGAACGTAAAGGCCGCACTCGAACCCGGCTATGTTCCTTCGGACGACGAAGAATACATGAGCGCGACGCAGCTGAATTATTTTCGCATGCTGCTGCTCGAATGGAAGAAGTCGATCCAGACGGCATCTTCCGTCACCCTGCAATCGCTGCAGGATGGTCCGATCCGTGAGCCCGATCTCAACGACCGCGCTTCGAGCGAGACCGATTGGAGCATCGAACTGCGCACGCGCGACCGCCAGCGCAAGCTGACCGCCAAGATCGACGCTGCGCTGCGCCGGATCGATGCCGGCGAATACGGGTTCTGCGAGGTAACCGGCGACCCGATAGGCCTGCGCCGGTTGATCGCCCGGCCGATCGCAACCATGACCGTCGAGGCGCAGGAAGCGCACGAACGGCGCGAGAAAATCTCGCGCGACGACTAAGTCACGGGATTGTGGGCCAAGTGCGTTTTGCGGCCCGCTCGTTTAAAGCTTCATTAGCCAATTTTGGAGTATGAATCCGTGCGTGCGCACAAGTGCGTGCGCAGTCGGTTTTGCTCGAACAAAGGAATTTTGGCCGCGATGTCCGCTATCGATACCCGACACATTTCGCGTGATAGCCTGTTCCTGCTGGCCGATCTGCGGATCGGCGGTTTCGAAACAGGCGACCGCGTCAAGGTGCGCAACCTGTCGCCGGGCGGAATGATGGCCGAAGGCGCGGCGCGCGTCGAACGCGGGGCGCAGATCGCAGTCAAGCTGCGCAACATCGGCTGGGTCGAAGGGAGCGTCGCCTGGGTTCAGGATTCGCGCTTCGGCATCGCCTTTGCCGAGGAAATCGATCCGAAAGTCGCGCGAGCGCCAGAACAGACCGGGGGCGTGTACGAGCCCCCTCGCTTTACCCGCTACGCTTCGGGGCATGCGCCGGGTGCCGGTCTCGACAGCGAGCGGTTGCGCAAACTCTGATTCTTTCCCGCTGACCGTTCGGGCGCGAGGTGCTAGTCGGAGCATGATGGCTCCGATCTGTCGCCTTGTCCTGTGCTTTACCCTTGCTCCGGCACTCGCGTCCTGCAGCCTGTTCGGCGAGGGCGAGGACGATGTCGACGTCGCCTTCATCGGCACCGCTGCCGAACTGCGCCAGACCGGCGTTCGCCTGTCGCCAGCCGCCCAGCACGTGCGCGAAGCGACGGCAGAAGGACTGGTTACGCTGGATGCTCGCGGCCAGGTCGTCCCCGCCCTTGCCGAGCGCTGGATCGTCACCGACGACGGGCTGAGCTATATCTTCCGCCTGCGCGATAGCGACTGGCCCGACGGGAGTGACCTCTCCGCCGAATCGGTCAAGCGCGAGCTCGAGCGCGCGATCGCGCGGCTCGACGGAACGTCGCTCGGGCTCGATCTCAAGATTGTCGCCGAGGTTCGCGCCATGGCCGGGCGGGTGATCGAAATCCGCCTCGAACATCCGATGTCGCAGTTCCTCGCCCTGCTCGCCCAGCCCGAGCTCGGACTGACTCAGGGCGACCGGGGCCTCGGCCCGATGACCGCCCGCTATGAAGGGAATGAAGTCGCGCTCACCGCACTGCCGCCCGACCGGCGCGGTCTGCCGATGATCGAGGATTGGAAAGATGCGGTGCGGCCGGTCCAGGTGCGCGCCTATCCGGTCGAGGCGGCGATCGAAGCGTTCAAGGAAGGCGAGGCCGATGCCGTGTTCAACGGGCGGATCCAGAACCTCCCCTTGGCCGATCTCGGTCCATTGTCGCGCGGTTCGATCCGGGTAGACGGGGTTACCGGATTGCTCGGACTGAAGGTGCTTCGCGCGAAAGGTGTGCTGGAGGGTGAGTTCGAGCGCGAGGCGGTTGCGATGGCAATCGACCGGGGCAAGCTGTTCGAAGCGCTCAATCTCGGCCAGTGGCAGCAATCGACCCGGATTGTCCCGATGCTCGGAGCAGCCGGCGAGATGCCGCCCGAAGAACGGTGGAGCGCGCTGACCATCGAGGAACGCCAGGCCGACGCAGCGCGGCGCATTGCGAACTGGGTATCCGGGTCGGGCGTCGAGCCGCGGATTGCAATCGCGCTGCCGTCCGGTCCCGGTTCGGATCGCGTCTTCGGGGCTTTGGCGGAGGATTTCAGCACGATCGGGGTCACACTGGTAAGGGTCGATGACAGCGCCAGGGCCGATCTTGAGCTGCTCGATTCGGTCGCGCGCTATGCCGACCGGCGCTGGTTTCTCAACCAGTTCAATTGCCGCGTCTTCGGCGCGTTGTGCTCGCGCGAAGCTGATCTTGCGGTGATTGCCTCACTGCGAGAGCCCGACGCGGCGGAGCGGGAGCGCCTGCTGGCCGACGCCGAAGCGATCCTGTTGCGCCAGAATGGCTACATCCCCCTTGGCGCGCCGGTGCGGTGGTCGCTCGTGCGCGGCGGGGTCGACGGGTTCGAGGCCAATGGCACCGGCTTCCATCCCTTGTTTCCGCTCGCCGAACGACCCAACTAACGGGGAACGCCGCTTTCGGCGGAGCAGGAGGTACCGATGCCCGCACCGCAACCGACCCAGGTCATGGGTTTTGAACTGCCGACCGGGACCGATCCGCATTCGGTCCGCAAGCGGATCGAGGCGATGGAAATGCTGCTCGAACGCAGCTTCCGTATCCCCGGGGTCAACTACCCGGTCGGGCTCGATTCATTGGTCGGACTGGTGCCGGTGCTGGGCGATATCGTGACCACCGCGATGGGGGCCTATATCGTGTGGGAAGCGCGCAATCTCGACATGCCGAAGTGGAAGCTGTGGCGCATGGCGGGGAACGTCGGCTTCGACGCGCTGCTCGGGCTGGTGCCGCTGGTGGGCGACGCGGCGGATTTCCTGTTCCGCTCGAACAGCCGCAACCTGCGGATCGTTAAGCGCCACCTCGACAAGCACCATCCCGCGACCCGCATCATCGAAGGATAGTGGGCTACAAGGCGCATTGAAATGCGCCGTACGGCACCAGCCCGCTCCCCCGCCCAGCCACCCGATATGGTCCCTGCAGCAGGCTATCGGGTGGCTGGGCGGGGGAGCGGGCTGGTGCCGCAATTCGCAAAAGACTTGTTGGCCACATCGCGCTAGGGCACGGCCATGGCGCAGAATGTTACCTATTCGAGCTATCTCGACCTCGATCGCATCCTTGCGGCGCAGCATCCGGCCTCGGGCGCGCATGACGAGATGCTGTTCATCATCGTCCACCAGGCGAGCGAGTTGTGGCTCAAGCTGTGCCTGCACGAGCTGGTCGAGGCGCGGCGGCATATCGCCGATGACCGGCTGCGCCCGGCGTTCAAGATGCTCGCCCGGGTTGCCCGCGCGCAGGGGCAGCTTATCCAGAGCTGGGACGTGCTCAGCACCATGACCCCGCACGATTATTCGACCATCCGCCCGCATCTGGGTCGGTCGAGCGGGTTCCAGAGCGCGCAGTACCGGATGATGGAATTCCTCCTCGGCGGGCGCAACGCCGACATGGCATCGATGCACAGGTCGGAACCGGCGACCGCGCAGGCGCTGCATGAGGAACTCGCCCGGCCGAGCATTTACGACGAAACCGTGCGCCTGCTTGCCCGGCGCGGGTTCGCCATCCCGCCCGAGGTGCTGGATCGCGACGTCGGCGTGTTGTGGCAGCACAGCCCAGCGGTCGAGGCCGCATGGGCCGAGATATACCGCGACCCGAAGGAGCACTGGGATCTTTACGAACTGGCCGAGAAACTGGTCGATCTGGAATACCATTTCCAGCGCTGGCGCTTCGGGCATCTGAAGACGGTCGAACGGATCATCGGCTTCAAGCGCGGCACCGGGGGGACGCCGGGCGTGCCTTATCTCGAGGGCGTGCTGAAGCAGGCGTTCTTCCCCGAACTGCTGAGCGTGCGGACGGCGATATGAGTCTGCTCGACCGTGCACGCGAGCTCGATGCAGCCGATCCGCTCGTCCAGTACCGCGAGCGATTCGAGCTGCCCGAAGGCGTGATCTATCTCGACGGCAATTCTTTGGGCGCGCTGCCCAAGGCGACACGCGAGCGGCTGGCGCAGGTGGTCGATGCCGAGTGGGGCCGCGATCTGATCCGCAGCTGGAATAGAACCGAAAATGGGGGCGACTGGATCGGCATGCCGCAGCGGGTCGGCGGCAAGATCGCCCCGCTGATCGGGGCGCACCCGCACGAGGTGATCGCCTGCGACAGCGTCTCGGTGAACCTCGCCAAGCTGATCGGCGCGGCGCTCGCAATGCGCCCCGGCCGGACGGTGGTGCTGAGCGAACCGGGGAACTTCCCGACCGACATCTACATGGTGCAGGGCAGCCCTGCCGAGCAGCGGCTCGCCGCGCGCGATGCCATCGTCGATGCACTCGACGGCGATGTCGCGCTGCTGATGCTGACCCATGTCCACTACAAGACCGGCGCAATGTTCGACATGGCCGCGCTGACCGAGGCAGCGCATGCCGTGGGCGCGCTGGTGCTGTGGGATCTGTCGCATTCGGGCGGCGCGGTGCCGGTCGATCTCAACGGCGCGGGCGCCGATATGGCGGTCGGCTGCGGCTACAAGTATCTGAATGGAGGCCCAGGCGCGCCCGCCTATGCCTTCGTCGCCGAGCGGCACCACGATGCGCTGGTCAACCCGATCAGCGGCTGGATGGGCCACTCCGCACCTTTCGCCTTTGCCGACGAATATGCCCCCGCACCCGGCGTTTCGCGCTTGCTGGCGGGCACCCCGCCGGTGCTGGCGATGGCTGCGCTCGAATGCGGGGTCGAGCTGATGGCGGAGATCGGGGTGGAGCCACTGGTCGCCAAGTCACGCGCGCTGAGCGAATTCTTCCGCGCTGCGATGGCCGAGTATTGCCCCGGGCTCGAATGCGTCAGCCCCGCCGATCCGGCCTTGCGCGGGAGCCAGCTAAGCTACCGCCACCCGGAGGCCTACGCCCTGTGCCAGGCGCTGATCGCCCGCAGCGTGATCGGCGACTTCCGCGAACCCGACGTGCTGCGCTTCGGCTTCGCACCGGCCTATCTGCGCTTCGAGGATTGCGCGCGCGCTGTGCAGGCGCTGGCGGATATTCTGGCGACCGGGGCGTGGGACAGGCCCGAGTTCAGGCAGCGGGCGGCGGTGACTTAGGGGGCAGGCAGAAGGCCCGTGGACTTTATTTGAACGATTCTCGACGTTTGACGCGGAGTGCTTTCAGTTGAGCTACGAAAGGATGGGCGCATAAGTCGATGTTGAGCGGAGGGGCGTATTGGTCAATCAGCGTTGCTTCGAGCTCAGCAGGCTTGGGAAATGCAATCCAGCAAGCGGCGATGTTTTCGTCCATCCATTTCCGAAGCAAGATGACCCCCTCCGAGGAGGTGTGAAGTTTGACCTTTCCGCGCTCAATTTTGGCAATTGGCGGACCTGCGATTTCTGGAAGCAAAGCCGCCAAAGTTTGGCAGACCGTTGAGCGGCGTTCATTTCCGCCAAGATGCTGTACGCCTAGCCTTGTTTTTAGAGTACCATTTCGGCCAAGATTTGCTCCCGCTGTGCCGATGTAGAGCAACGACCAGCCATCTCGCAAAAAGCAGCCATTGGTGGGCGTTGATCCAGGCGCTCGGCTAAAGAATAGGCCATAAACGCCACGGCAGTTCGGCAGAACCGATTTGGTCTCTCGGATGTCTGCAAGGCGGACAAGCGGCGATGTCTCAAGAAATGTAGGAATGCCTCACCCCTCCAGTTCGATATCCCAGTACAGCCAGTCCCGCCAGGTCTCGTGCAGATAGTTCGGCGGGAACTGCTTGCCGTGCTGTTGCAGCTGCCAATGGGTCGGGCGGATGGGGGCGTTGTAGAGGTGCATCCCCGCCTGCTTGGGCGTGCGTCCGCCCTTCTTCATGTTGCACGGCGCGCAGGCGGTGGCGATGTTCTCCCACGTGGTGCGTCCGCCCAGCCGGCGCGGGACGACATGATCGAACGTCAGGTGATGGGTGTCGCCGCAATACTGGCAGGCGAAGCGGTCGCGCAGGAACAGGTTGAAGCGGGTGAAGGCGGGAAACTCGCTCGGCTTCACATATTGCTTGAGCGCGATGACGCTCGGGATTTTCATGTCGAGATTGGGCGAGTGGACCTCGCGGTCGTAGGTTTCGATCACATCGACCCGGTCGAGGAAGATCGCCTTGATCGCCGTTTGCCACGGCCACAGGCTGAGCGGGTAATAGGAGAGCGGAGTATAGTCCGCATTGAGGACGAGGGAGGGGCACGACGCGAGATTGCGCGCCGGATCCTCCATGCTACTTCGGGCTTGCACCGCCCGCTCGATCAGTTCGGCCTTGAACACCTTGCTGGTTCTCCCCGATTGATGGCGAGTGTGCATTTGCGCAGAATCGCGTCAAGACTGTTACAGACATGCTATCCACAGGGTTATCCTGCGGACTGCGGCATTTTGGACTCATATTCGGACATTCACCCGCACCCATGAGCATTGTTACCCGCTTTGCCCCCAGCCCCAACGGGATGCTGCATCTCGGCCACGCCTATGCGGCAATCGTGGCGCACGATCTGGCGCTGGCGCGCGGTGGGCGGTTCCTGCTCCGGATCGAGGATATCGACGGCGCGCGCAGCCAGCCCGAGCTCCCCGGCGCCTTTCGCGCCGACCTGGCCTGGCTTGGCCTGAAGTGGGAGGAGGTGCCAGCGCAATCGACCCGCTTGGCGGACTACGCCGAAGCAGCGGTGCGACTGGAGTCCGAGGGCCTGCTCTACCGCTGTGTCTGCACCCGCGCCGAAATCGCTACGGCAGCGCAGGTCGCGGGGCCGGAGGGCCCGATCTACCCCGGCACCTGCAAGGGGAAAGAAATTGATCCAGCCCTGCCGCATGTTTTGCGGCTCGATGTGACCGAGGCCATCCGCCGCACCGGGACGCTTGTGTGGTTCGACGAAGGGGCGGGCGAACTGGCGGCGCGGCCCGAACTGCTCGGCGATGTGGTGCTGGTTCGCAAGGACGAACCGGCAAGCTATCACTTGGCCGCCACACTCGACGATGCGGCGGATGGGGTAACGCTGGTCACCCGCGGGCGCGACCTGTTCACTGCCAGCCATGTGCACCGCCTGTTGCAGGCGCTGCTCGGCCTGCCGGTGCCGGTCTGGCACCATCACCCTCTGCTGGTCGACGAGCAGGGCCGCAAGCTGGCCAAGCGGCGCGGCTCGCGATCGCTGGCGGATCTGCGCAAGGCCGGTACAGACGGACAGTTGCTCGCACAGCAACTGCGGTTGCGCCGATTTCCGGCTGGAATTTCGCTCGAAGACGCCTAGGTACCCTGTATGACCCCGATCCTGATCATCGTCCTCGTCGGCCTGATGGCCATGGTGCTCTATTCGCTGATCAAGGGGATCGTGGCTTTCCTCAAGACCACCAAGATCGATCTCGAGACCGGCGAGGGCGAGACCGTCACCGAAATGCAGCTTTTGCAGAACAAGGCAATGTTCGCGCGCATCAAGTATCAGGCGCTGGCGATCGTCGTGGTGGCGATCCTGCTGGCAATGGGCGGCGGACGCGGCTGACGCTGCAATCGGGGGAGACCGGATGGTCAAGCTCAACAAGATCTACACCCGCACCGGTGACGACGGCTCGACCGGGCTGGTCGACGGGTCGCGCGCGCCCAAGCATGGCGCGCGGATCGATGCCATCGGCGAAGTCGACGAGGCGAACAGCGTGATC
>JBGSPZ010000066.1:0-6590 GCA_041738375.1 Parerythrobacter sp.
GCAGGACACGCCGCTGGTGGTCGCCGATGCCGACGATCCGGGCAGCCTCACCGCGATGTGCAACCGCACCCGCGTGGTGCTGACCACGGTCGGCCCGTACCAGCTTTACGGGGATGCGCTGGTCGAAGCCTGCGTCGACACTGGCACCGACTATGCCGATTTGTGCGGCGGGCCGGGCTGGATGCGCGAGAAGATCGACCAGCACCACGAGGCTGCCAAAGCCTCGGGCGCGCATATCTGCTTTTCGAGCGGGTTCGATTCGATCCCCTTCGATCTCGGCGTGCTGATGCTGCAGAAGGAAGCGGTGGCCAAGTTCGGCCAGCCCGCGCCGAGGGTGAAGGGCCGGGTGCGGGGCATGCAGGGGACGTTCTCCGGCGGGACCGCCGCCAGCCTGACCGCGACGATGAAGGCGGTGGCGAAGAACCCCAAGCTGATCCCGATCCTCTCCAGCCCCTTCGGCCTCACCCCCGGCTTCGAAGGGCCGAGCCAGCCGATGGGCCTGGTGCCCGAATATGACGAGGCGACCGGAAAATGGGCCGCGCCGTTCATCATGGCGACGATCAACACCAAGAACGTCCACCGGACCAATTTCCTGCGCGGCTTCCCCTATGGCGAGGATTTCAAATACGACGAGATGATGCTGACCAGCCCGGGCGAAGCGGGGAAGGCGGCGGCCAATGCGGTGGCCGAAATGCTCAAAAACCCGTTCGGCGCGAAGCCGCCCAAGCCGGGCGAAGGCCCGAGCAAGGAAGAGCGCGACAACGGCTTCTACGACGTGCTGTTCATCGGCGAAATGCCCAACGGTGCGACGATCCGCTTCGGCGTGAAGGGCAAATACGATCCGGGTTACGGCTCGACCAGCCGGATGCTGGCCGAGACCGGAATCGCGCTGCTTTCCTGCAAGGAACCCGGCGGCGTGGGCACGCCCGGCTCGTTCCTCGGCGAAGCGCTGGTCGAACGGCTCGAAGCCAACGCCGAGCTGAGCTTCGGCGTCGAGGACTAGGGCTAGGACCTAGAAGCTCGTCCGCACGCTCAGCTTGAAGTTGCGGCCCGCCAGCGGGACGTAGTCCTTGGTGAAGCTCGCGTGGCGGCGGCCTTCGACATCGAAGATGTTGTCGACCTGAGCCAGCACGGTGACGTTGTCGTTGCCGAGCACCGGCTTCCACGCGAGCGAGGCGTTGACGAAGGTGAAGCTGTCGCTCGGGGTTTCGAATGCGGCCACGCGGTCCTGCCCGTCGGTATACTTCACCTCGATCCGCCCGTCGAAGCGCGAGGTCTGCGCTTCGAGCGCGCCGAGCAGACTCAGCGGCGGGATGCGCGGGATCGGGGTTCCGTCATCGAGTTCGGCGCGGATGTAATCGCCGCGCAGGTCGGCAGCGACGGTCAGATCGCTGCTGTCGAACAGGGTGTAATAGACCTGCGCCTCGACCCCGAACCAGTCGCCATCGGACTGGAGATAGGTGAACACCGGAAGATCGTCTTCCTCCTCGCCGGTCGCATCGAGATAGACGAAATTGTCGAACCAGTTGCGATAGACCGCGAGGCTCAGATTGGCCGGACCGAGCTTGCCGCGAACGAAGGCCTCGAGCCCCAGTGCACGCTCGGTGCGCAGGTTGGGATCGCCAATCTCGAACGCCTGCGTCGCAATATGCGGACCGTTGGACAGCAACTCCTCCGCGCTCGGCGCACGCTCGGCGCGGCTGGCGTTGACGCCGAAGCGGAGGCCGCCATCGGTCTCGTGAGCGATACCCAGCGCGCCGGAGAAGGTGTCGAAGCTGCGCTCGAACCCGACCGCAAGCGATTCGACATCGGTCGTCTCCCACCGCCCAGCGGCTTCGAGTTCGACCAGCCCGAGGTCGAATTCTTGCAGCGCGAACAGCGCGAACTGGTCGGTCCGGTTCTTCGGCACATAGGCTTCGGCACCGAAAGCATCGAAATCGCGGAAGTAATACTGGGTGCCGATCGAGCCATACCACGGCCCCCGCGCATTCTGTTCGAGCACTGCGCGCGCTTCGAGGCCCTGAACGTCGAACACCGTGCCGACCTCGTCGCCTTCGAACTCGGTGTGGGTGTAGTCGCTGTAGCCGACCCTTGTGTTGAGCGACTTGAAGAAGCCGCCACCCAGCGCAAGCACGCCGCGCATGTCGGCACGGTATTGGCGCAAGTCGATCGAGACGGTCTCTTCGCCTTCCTCTTCCGCGTCGCCTTCCTCGCCCTCTTCGCCGTGGTGGTGCCCTGCGCCCGGCCGGGTCGGCACGCCATAGCGCGTGTCGTAAATGCCGAAGGACGCGCCAAGATTGCTGTCGCCTTCGAAGAACGCGAAGCCGGCGTTGCCGGTCCAGGTGCGGGTGCCGCTATTGGGCAGGAAACCGCGCTGGTTCGCGGCTTCGCGCAGTTCGTCGGCCTCCTCAAACTCGCCTTCGTCCTCTTCCTCGTCCGCATCGGCCAAGAGATCGGCGCGCAGCAGCGGCGAGACGACGAAGCCGGGGATCTCGACATCGTCGGTATCGCGGTAGCTCCCGTCGATGTGGAACACGAAGCCGGAACCGGCCGGGATATCGAGCGAAGCGCCCGCTTCGCGCAGGTCGTAGGCGGTGTCCGCCGATGCGGTCGCGTCGATGTGGAACGGTTCGCGCAGCATGCGCTGCGGGATGCGCTTGTCGATCACATTGACCGCGCCGCCGATCGCCTGGCTGCCATAGAGCAATACCGCCGGGCCGCGCAGCACCTCTATACTTTCCGCCGTCAGCGGATCGATCGAGGTCGCATGGTCGACCGAGGTGTTGGACACGTCGATCGAGCCGATCCCGTCGACCAGCACGCGCACCCTTTCGCCCTGGAACCCGCGCAGCACCGGGCGCGAAGCGCCGGGCGAGAAGCTGCTCGCCGATACGCCGGGCAGGTCGACCAGCACCTCGCCGATCTGCGATTCGAGACTGCGCTGGAGCTCGATCCCCTCGACCACCGAGGTTCCTGCCAATACGTCGAGCTGGGTGACGCCGATGGCGGTGACGATCAGTTCGCCGAAGCGGTCGTAACGGCGATCATGGAAATCGTCGGACGTCTTCTCGGCGTCAGCGTCTGCCTGTTGTGCGGTGTCCTGGGCTTGGACCGGCTGGACCAGAGCGAGCGAGACGAGCGGGAGAAGGAGCAGCGAACGGTTGACGGAGATCTTGCTGGCGCGGGGCATCGGACTCTCATGATGTTACAACATTACGTGCGCCCTAGCCGAACTGCGCACCATGGCAAGTGGCCAATTCGATGAAATGCATCACAGGGTCGGCGAGTGGCGCCCCGGATGGGCCATGCCAACGCAGCCTGCTCAGAGGCTCGACCTGCTTCACGCAGTCGGCATTCGGATATGGGAGAATGGAGCGGGCGAGGCGATTCGAACGCCCGACCCTCACCTTGGCAAGGTGATGCTCTACCCCTGAGCTACGCCCGCTCACTGACGCTCTACCGGAATCGTCGATCCCGGTGGGGAGGCGCGCAACTAGCAATGGTTTGTACCCGCATCAAGCGGAAAATCGCGGCCTGTCGCGCCCCGCCGATTGCCCCTTCACATTGCCCGCGAAAGGCCCACATTGGGGCTTTCCGATTCACGACCAACACCGCCGCAGGGGACACGATCTTGGCAAGCATGGGCCTCAATCTCGACGAACAGAAGGCGGTCGACCGGTTCCGCAAGGATGTGGTCGAACCGTCGATGAGCAAGCTCGTCATCCTCGATTTCTGGGCCGAATGGTGCGGCCCGTGCAAGGCACTGACCCCGGTGCTGGAGAAAGTCGCCGCTGAATATGCCGACAAGGGCGTGGTTCTGGCCAAGGTAAATGTGGACGAAGAACAGTTCATCGCGGGCCAGTTCCAGGTCCGCTCGATCCCGACGGTCTATGCGATGTTCCAGGGTCAGCCGGTCGCCGACCTGACCAGCGCGCGCAGCGAATCGCAATTGAAGCAGACGCTCGACCAGTTGCTCGCGCAGCTACCGGTCGAGCCCGGTGCGATGGCCGGCGCGCCGCAGCAGGACGTGTCGCATTTCGTTGCCATGGCGGACGACGTGCTGGCGGCAGGCGATGCCGAGCGCGCCGCGGGCATCTATGCGCAGGTGATCGACCTTGCGCCAGACAATGCTGCGGCGCAGGCGGGGCTGATCCGCGCCTTCGTGACCATGGGCAAGGTGGAGGAAGCGAAGCAGGTGCTCGATGCCGCGCTCGCCGACCCTCAGGTGGCAGGCGACCCGCTGATCGCGCAAGCAAGGGTCGCGCTCGAACTTGCAGGAACCCAGGTCGACGACGGTGAATTGCAGGCGCTCAAGGCCAAGGTCGAGGCCGATCCGGCGGATATGGATGCCGGTATGGCCTATGCCGAAGCTGCCTATGCCTCGGGCCAGCGCGATATGGCGGCCGATACCCTCCTCGCCATGATTGCCGCCGATCGCGAATGGAACGATGGCGCTGCGCGTGCAAAGCTGGTGAAGATATTCGAAGCCATCGGGCTGGAGGACGAATGGGTCGTCGCCACCCGCCGGCGCCTGTCGCGGGTGCTGTTCGGCTGAGCATGGCCCAGCGCCTCACCATCTTTCCGCTGACCGGCGCGATCCTGTTCCCGGGATTGCAACTGCCGCTGCACATTTTCGAGCCGCGCTACCGCGCGATGATAAGCGACGCGCTGGCGCGCGACCGGCGGATCGGAATGATCCAGCCGCAACGCCCGACCGAAGGTGCGCCGCTGTTCGAAGTGGGCTGCGTCGGCAAGATCGGCGAGTTCGAGGCGCTCGACGACGGGCGCTACAATCTGGTCCTCGAGGGCGAGAGCCGCTTCCGTATCCTGCGCGAGCTAGATGTGACGACCCCGTTCCGCCAGGTCGAAGCGGAATTGATTGCGGACAATGGCGAGGAAGTGCTGTCCAGCATCGAACGCGCCAGCTTCGAACGCGAGGCGCGCCGCTTCGCCGATGTGCAGGGGTACAGTGTCGACTGGGATTCAGTCGCGCGGCTCGATGATGTCTCGCTGATCGACGGCGTCTCGCAAATCGCCCCGTTCGATCCGGCAGCCAAGCAAGCCCTGCTCGAAGCGCGCAACCTGCGCGAACGCTGCGAATTGCTGGTCCAGCTGATGCAGTTCTTCACCCACCGCGACGGCGGGGACGAGATCATTACCTTGCAGTAGCGCCCGCGATCACAGCCCGAAGCTGCCCTTCAATCCGTCGATCACATATTGCGCCGCCAGTGCCGCGAGCAACACCCCCAGCAGGCGTGTTATGACGGCTTCAACCCTTGCACCGAACAGTCGCATCAGCGGGGCCGCAGCGATCAGGGCGAGCGCAGTCAGCACCAGCACTGCGCCCAGCGCGCCGAGAACGACCAGCGTTTGCTCATGGCCTTTTGCTTCGTTGGTCAGCAACATGACCGCTGCGATCGCACCCGGACCTGCAAGCATCGGCATCGCCATGGGAAAGACCGAAACATCCTCGATCTCGGGCGTCGCGGCAACTTTCTCCGCGCGCTCTTCACGCCGCTGGGTGCGCTTTTCGAACACCATGTCGAAGGCGATGAAAAACAGCATCAGCCCGCCGGCGATTCGGAAGCTGTCGAGCTCGATATGCAGCGCCCCGAGGAGATCTTCGCCGAACAGGGCGAATATCACTAGGATGATCGCTGCGATCATGCAGGCGCGCAATGCCATGCTGCGCGACTGGGCAGGTGAAGCGCCTTTGGTGAGACCGGCATAGATCGGCGCACAACCGGGCGGATCGATCACCACGAACAGGGTGAAGAAGGCGGAGATGAAGAGTTCGACCATGATCGTGCGCTGCGCCTATTCCGATGCTTTTGGCGCGAAAGTCTGCACCGGCACCCGTTCCCATTTGCCTTCGGTGAGATAGTCCAGCGCCACCCGCCGGGTTCCATCCGCCTCGTGCACCCAGCCCCATCGCAGCGTCTTATCCGGCGAAGCGGCGCTGGCGTAGCGGGCGGAATCCGCCATCACCGAATAGGGACCGGGCGGGAGCGGGCTTCCGGGCTTGGGGCAATCGGCAACATAGCCCTGGATGAGATCGTCCGCCGAAACGATGATGCCCGCGCCGTCGTCGGCCTCATCGGCGGCGGGTTGCGGATCATCGGCTGCCCCGGCATCGTAGATCCAGCGATAGGCACCGTCATCCTGCCGCTGCCACACTGTGACGAAGGAACCGACCAGACCCTCGGGATCGCGAAACCGGCCACGGCTGACCGCAACCGTACCGTCGCAGCTCATCCAAACCGAACTTGCCGCCCATTGCACCGCCACCGGCGGGTCCTTCTGCGTAGCGAGCCAGGCCGCCGCGTCGATCGGACCGTTGACCCCGTGGATCACCGCGCCCGGTGCCATAAACTTGCGGAACGCGGTCCATTGCCCTTCGTCGCGCGCGGCCTGCGAAAAGGCGATCTCGGCTGCGACGATCTTGCCCGGCTGCGCTTCGCCCGGTGCGCCGACCAGCGCACGGTCGATCACGGCGCGCGGAACACGCGGCGGCCCGGATGCACAAGATGCCAGCAGGGCGACGGAAACAAGCGAGACGGCGAATTTGTACATCACCGCCCCTTAGCCGC
>JBGSPZ010000093.1:0-3454 GCA_041738375.1 Parerythrobacter sp.
CAGCCAATCGAGCAACGTGGCGCGCATCGCATCGCGCCCGGCGCGCACCGTGGCGCGGATCCCGCTGACTTTCGCGTCCGACGTGAGGTCGATCCAGGCCTTTTGTGCGGTGCCGTCGAAATAGGCGGCGAGCTTTTCGCGCTGGTGGTCGTAGCGGGAGGGAGCATGCGTCGCCATCATTCGAACCCCAGGAAATCGAAGATATCGCGGTCTTTCATCGGGTGGGCCTCCTGCGGGTCGACCCCGTCCCACAGCAATTGCGCAAGCCGCAGATACTCCTGCTGCGCGGCGAGCACGTCGGGGTCCTCGTCCATTTCGAACAGGGTGCACTTCTTCAGCCGGCTGCGCCGGATCGCATCGAGATCCTTGAAATGCGCCAGCCGCTGCATGCCGATGGCATCGGCGAACCGGTCGATCTCGTCGGTCGCGGCCGAGCGGTTGGCGATCACACCCGCCAGCCGCACATTGTAGTTCTTCGCCTTCGCCCCGATCGCGGCGACGATCCGGTTCATCGCGAAGATGCTGTCGAAATCGTTCGCGGCCACCACCACTGCGCGTTCGGCATGCTGCAGCGGCGCGGCAAAACCGCCGCACACCACATCCCCCAGCACGTCGAAAATCACCACGTCGGTATCTTCGAGCAAATGATGCTGCTTGAGCAGCTTCACCGTTTGGCCGACGACATAGCCGCCGCACCCGGTGCCGGCAGGCGGTCCGCCCGCCTCGACGCACATCACACCGTTTTAGCCTTCGAACATGTAGTCTTCGGGCCGCAGCTCTTCGGCGTGGAATTCCACGCTTTCGAGCACGTCGATCACCGTCGGCATCAGCTTCTTGGTGAGCGTAAAGGTGCTGTCGTGCTTCGGATCGCACCCGATCTGGAGCACCCGGTGGCCGAGCTTGCTGAAGGCAGCGGAGAGGTTCGACGAAGTAGTCGACTTGCCGATCCCGCCCTTGCCATAGACCGCGAAGACCTTCGCCCCCTTGATCTGGTCCTGCGGATCGAGGCTGACCTGCACCGATCCCTCGCCATCGGGCCGAGAGAACTTCGTATTGGGGTCGAGCAGGTTCATTCAAAAAATCCTTATTCTGCCGCAATCACGCCTTCGAGGCGGTCTTCGAGGTCGTCGCTGGCGGCGCGCAGCGCTTCGAGGGTTTCGTCGTCGGGTTCCCACAGCCGCCGCTCGCAGGCTTCGAGCAGTCGGCCTGCTACGCGGGCGGAACTCTTGGGATTGAGCGCGGACAGGCGTTCGCGCATCTCCTTGTCGAGCACGAAGGTTTCGCTGATCTGCTGGTAGACCCACGGCGCGACCTGCCCGGTGGTGGCCGACCAGCCCATGGTGTTGGTCACATGGCCCTCGATCTGCCGCACGCCCTCGTAGCCGTGCTTCAGCATGCCCTCGAACCATTTGGGGTTGAGCGTGCGGGTGCGCGATTCGAGATCGATCTGCTCTGCCAGCGTGCGGACCTTCGCCTTCCCCTGCGTCGCATCGAGGATGTAGACCGGGGCGTCGGCACCCTTGGCCCGGGCGACCGAGCGGCTGACCCCGCCCAGCCCGTCGACATACTGGTCGAGATCGGTGATGCCGACCTCGACGCTTTCGAGGTTCTGGTAGGTGAACTCGACGTCCTTCAGCGCGCTGCGCAGCAGGGCGCGCTGCTGCACCGGGGCGCCCTTCACCCCGTAGGCATAACCCTTGTGCGTTTCGAACGCATTGGCCAGCTCGTCCGGGTCGGCCCACACGCCGCCATCGATCAGCTGGTTGACGTTGGCGCCGTAAGCCCCTTCGGCATTGGAGAAGACCCGCAGGGCGGCGGTTTCGAGATCGCAATCGTGCGCCTGCTGGTGTGCCAGCGAATGCTTGCGCACGAAATTGCGGTCGAGCGGTTCATCGGCTTCGGCCGCCAGCAGCGCGGCTTCGGCGAGCATCCGGCTCTGCAGCGGCAACAGGTCGCGGAAGATACCCGACAGGGTCATCACCACATCGATCCGCGGGCGTCCCAGCTCTTCGAGCGGAATGAGCTCGGCCCCGGCGAGGCGTCCGTAGCTGTCGAACCGCGGGCGCGCGCCCATCAGCGTCAGCGCCTGCGCGATCTGCACGCCGTCGCTCTTCATGTTGTCGGTGCCCAACAGCACCATGGCGAGGCTTTCGGGAAAGGGCTCGCCGCTGGAGACATGGCGCGCGATCAGCCCCTCGGCCTGCTCGCCGCCCTGTTCGCAGGCGAACCGGCTGGGCATGCGGAACGGGTCGAAGCCGTGGATGTTGCGCCCGGTCGGCAGGACTTGCGGATTCGTCAGGATGTCGCCGCCGGGGGCCGGCTTTACGTATCCGCCGTCGAGCGCATGGATCAGCGATCCAAGTTCGTCGCACTGGTCGAGCAGCGCCTCGACTTCCGCACGGTGCAATTCGGGATCGGCATCGGCCATGGCATCGAGCAGTTCGGCGCGTTCCTGGCCTTGTGGCGCCTGGCCGAAGGTGTGCAGGCCGTGCGGGATCAGCGTGCGTTCGAGTTCATAGAGCTGCGTAGCCAGCTGCCCGATATCGGCACACTGGATGTCGAGGGTGTCGCATTGCTCCCCGATCATCGCCGTCAGCGCATCGCGCTCCGCCCCATCGGGCGCGCTGCGCCAGCGTTCGACGCTGGACTTGAGCTCGACGAAACCCTTGTACAGCCCGGCCTGTGCCAGCGAAGGGGTCATGTAGCTCACCAGCGTCGCACCCGAACGGCGCTTGGCAAGGATGCCTTCGGACGGGTTGTTCGACGCATAGAGATAGTAGTTGGGCAGATCGCCCAGCAGGCGTTCGGGCCAGCAATCGCCGCTCAGCCCGGTCTGCTTGCCGGGCATGAACTCCAGCGCGCCGTGGGTGCCAAAATGCAGCACCGCATGCGCACCGAAATCCTCGCGGATCCAGCGATAGAAGGCGGCGAAGGCGTGGGTCGGGGCGAAATCGCCGTCGAACAGCAACCGCATCGGATCGCCCTCGTAACCGAAGCCCGGCTGGACCCCGACGAAGACATTGCCGAACTGCGCGCCCAGCACGTGAATATGCGACCCGTCGCTCTGCACCTTGCCCGGTGCCGGACCCCACTGGGCCTCGATCTCGGCCAAGTGAGGTTCGCGGCGGACATGTTGATCGGCATCGACCCGCGCCGCGACATTGGCTTCCGCCCCATATCGCTCTGCATTGCCGTGCAGGATCGCATCGCGCAGCGCATCGACGCTCTCGGGTACGTCGACCGAATAACCTTCCGCCGCGAGGCGCTCCAGCGTTGCGTGGAGCGACTCGAACACCGCAAGATGGGCGGCAGACCCGGTTGCGCCGGCGTTTGGCGGAAAGTTGAAAATCGCGATCGCCAGCTTGCGCTCGGCCCGCTCCGAACGCCGCAGCGCGATCAGTTGCACCACCTTCCCCGCCAGCACCTCGGCGCGCTCGGGATCGCAGGCCATCGC
>JBGSPZ010000095.1:0-2854 GCA_041738375.1 Parerythrobacter sp.
GCGGCGTTGTGGCGGCGGCGGGCTTCCTGCTTGTCGCCGATGCGCATCCGCATTCCGGCGGTGATGCGCGCGAGGACGGCGTCCATGTTCTCGAGGATGTCCGAGGCCTTGATCCGCATCACCCTAATGCCGACCGCTTCGAGGCTCTTGTCGCGGCGCTTCGCCAGCGCTTCGTTCTCGCCCTCTTCGTCGATATCGATCGCCATGCCGAGCCGGTGGCAATTGAAATCGACGATCGCGCTGCCGACCACCGCGTGGCGGGTGAAGCTGTAAGGCCCCATGTCGGCCTCGGAAAACCGCTTGGCGAGCGCCTTGTGCGCCGGCGTCGAATGCCGCCGCAGCTCGCGCGCCTGCTCGTGCAGCGCATCGAGACGCTTTTCCGAAATCTCCCACCCGCGACCCTTTTTCTTGATCGTGGGGGATTCGGTGGCGGTGTCGGGGTTGAGGGCGAGGGTTTTGCGGGTGGTCATTGGGGCTCACGTCCTTTGCGGAGGTCTTCAACAATGCCACTAGCCATTTGCCGACCTGCGTTGCGCCCAATCTCTATTTGCCGTTCAAGGATCATTTCGTCTGTGCGTCCGACAGCATGCCAAGTGGCAATTTCTTCATCGGACATCTCATTCACGAATACTTGAGCAGACGCGGCCGCTAGATGCTCGCAGTTCTCAACAGCTAGTGAAGCGATCTCTTCATTCGACCTCTCAGGCTGGAACTGCGTAACAACCTCGCCTTTGATGCAATCAATGTATCGAGAAGTGGGGTCGCGCTCCGTCAAATTTGCCATTGCCAAAAGGATCATTGCGGTCAGCATCACCCCACGCTCCCTTCAAGCGAAATCGCCGGCAGCTTCTGCGCTTCATCTACAAACAGAAGCTCGTCACCCTGAACTTGTTTCAGGGTCCATTTCTCCGCACGCGCTGTCCGCGCTGGGGGCAGGATGGATGCTGAAACGAGTTCAGCATGACGGTGGAGGGGGGTGGTTAGGTAGTTCATCCCACCGAACCTTCGAGCGAAATTGCCAGCAATTTCTGCGCCTCGACCGCAAATTCCATTGGCAGCTCTTTGAGCACATCCTTGGCGAAGCCGTTGACGATCAGTGCCACGGCCTCTTCCTGCGGCAGGCCGCGCTGCATGGCGTAGAACAGCTGATCGTCGCTGATCTTGCTGGTGGTCGCCTCGTGTTCGATCTGCGCGGTCGGGTTCTTCACCTCGATATAGGGCACGGTGTGCGCGCCGCAGGCGCTGCCGAGCAGCAGGCTGTCGCACTGGGTGAAGTTGCGCACATTGTCGGCATTCGGCCCGACGCGGACGAGGCCGCGATAGGTGTTGTTCGATTTGCCCGCGCTGATGCCCTTGGAGATGATCGTCGAGCGGCTGCCGCGCCCGTTGTGGATCATCTTGGTGCCGGTATCGGCCTGCTGGTAATTGTTGGTCACCGCGACCGAGTAGAACTCGCCCACGCTGTCCTCACCGTTGAGCACGCAGCTGGGGTATTTCCACGTCACCGCGCTGCCGGTTTCGACCTGGGTCCAGCTGATCTTGCTGCGCGCGCCCTGGCACAGCCCGCGCTTGGTGACGAAATTGTAGATCCCGCCCTTGCCCTCGGCATCGCCGGGGTACCAGTTCTGCACAGTGGAATATTTGATCTCGGCGTCTTCCAGCGCGACCAGTTCGACCACGGCGGCGTGGAGCTGGTTCTCGTCGCGCATCGGCGCGGTGCAGCCTTCGAGGTAGCTGACGTAGCTGCCCTTCTCGGCAATGATCAGCGTGCGCTCGAATTGCCCGGTATTTTCCGCATTGATGCGGAAATAGGTGCTGAGCTCCATCGGGCAGCGCACGCCTTCGGGGATGTAGACGAAGGTGCCGTCCGAAAAGACCGCGCAGTTCAAGGTGGCGAAGAAGTTGTCGTGCATCGGCACGACCTTGCCGAGCCACTTTTTCACCAGCTCCGGGTATTCCTTGATCGCTTCGCTGATCGACAGGAAGATCACCCCGGCGCGCTTGAGCTCTTCACGGAAGGTGGTGGCGACGCTGACGCTGTCGAACACCGCATCGACCGCCACCTTGCGCGCGCCTTCGACCCCGGCGAGCACCTTCTGCTCTTCGATCGGAATGCCGAGCTTCTTGTACACCGCGAGGATATCGGGATCGACTTCATCGAGGCTGCCGAGCTTGGGCTTCGGCTTGGGCGCGGCGTAGTAGAACGCGTCCTGGTAATCGATCTTGGGATAGCCGACCTTGGCCCAGTCCGGCTCTTCCATCGTCTGCCACAGGCGGAAGGCCTTCAAGCGCCATTCGAGCATCCATGCGGGCTCGCCCTTCTTGGCGCTGATGAAGCGGACGGTATCTTCGGAAAGGCCTTTCTCGGCAAATTCGGTCTCGATGTCGGCCGACCAGCCGTGTTCGTAGTCCGCAGCCTTAGCTGCCGCCTCGCGCGCGTCGGCGTCGGTTTCGGGCTTGGCCTGGATGTCGATCTCTTCGCTCATGCTGCTGCCTTGGAGTGTTTTGATTCACGCGGAGACGCGGAGACGCGGAGGGCCATTCTCCGCGCCAAAGGCGCAATAGAGAAGGCGCTCACAGAGGCACAGGGGCACAGAGTGGGAGATACACCAAAACCCTCTGCGCCTCCGTGCCTCTGTGAGCGCAAAATCATAAGGCGGCTACGCCGCACTGACCCCCCCTCCCCGTCCCCGCGTCTCCGCGTGAAAACCATCATCACACAACCTCCGCCGAAAGCCGGGTCAGCGGTATGCCCGCCAAAGCGCCGCGCAGCGCGGCGTTGACCATCGGCCAGTGCGGCTTGACGGTGCAGCTGTGATCGACCGCGCAGTCATGCCCGTCGATGCAGGCGGTG
>JBGSPZ010000098.1:0-6759 GCA_041738375.1 Parerythrobacter sp.
CGCCGGATCCCCGGCCACCACAGCCAGCCGCTCGCCCTGTTCGCGCGCGGCTCTCGCCAGCAGCGGCAGCACCCGTTCGACCGATTGCTGGCCGGAAAGATAGAAGCCAACCCGGTTCATGCCTCTGCCTTCCCCTTGTTCCTGCGGCACCGTTCGGAGCAATAGCGCACGCTATCCCAGTCCCGCTCCCACTTCTTGCGCCAGGTGAAGGGAAGGCCGCATGCCGCGCAGGTCTTGCTCGGCAGCTCGGCCTTCTTGCGCATGCGGGCGATAGCGGCCTCCTTCAGCCTTCCATCGTGTTGCGCACGAACTGATCGATCAGCCGCACGCCATAGCCGGTCGCGCCCTTGCCCCAGGTGCGGCCGGGCTTGTCGGACCATACTGTCCCTGCAATGTCGCAATGCGCCCACGGCGTGTCGTTCATGATGAACCGCTTGAGGAACTGCGCAGCGGTGATCGATCCGGCTTCGCGCGGGCCGATGTTCTTCATGTCCGAAATCGGCGAGTCGATCAGCTTGTCGTAGGCCGGGCTGAGCGGCATACGCCACAGCTTGTCGCCGGTCTGCTTGCCGGCCGCGAGCAGATCGTCGGCCAAAGCATCGTTGTTGGCGAACAGCCCGCCATGCTCGGTGCCCAGCGCGATCACCATCGCCCCGGTCAGCGTCGCAAAATTCACGATTTTGGACGGGGCATGCGTCACCTGCACCCAGTGCAGCGCGTCGCACAGCACCAATCGCCCCTCGGCGTCGGTGTTGAGCACTTCGATCGTCTGGCCCGACATCGAGGTCACGATATCGCCCGGGCGCTGCGCCTTGCCGTCGGGCATGTTCTCGACCAGGCCCATCACCGCGACGATGTTGGCCTTCGCCTTGCGCTTGACCAGCGCCAGCATCGCGCCCGCGACCGCGCCCGCGCCGCCCATGTCCCACTTCATGTCCCACATGCCCGGTCCGGGCTTGAGCGAGATGCCGCCGGTGTCGAAGGTCACACCCTTGCCGACGAAGGCGACCGGTTTTTCGTCGCCGCCGCCGTTCCATTCGATCGCGAGCAGTCGTGACGGCTGTTCGCTGCCTTGCCCGACACCGAGCAGTGCGCCCATGCCGAGCTTCTCCATCGCCGGGACATCGAGCACGGTGATCTTGGCATCGGTCCCGGCAAAGCGCTGCTCACAGCGTTCGACGAAGCTGATCGGATAGATCACATTGGCGGGCTCGGCGACCAGTTCGCGGGTGAACTCGACCCCATCGGCCAGCGCCGCATAGTCGGCCCACTCGGCCGCTGTGCCTTCGGGCGCGCCAAACACGGTCGCGGTTGTGAGGGTGATTTTCTCCTCGTCCTTCATCTTGGTGCGATGGACGTCGTAGCGCCATGCGCGCAGGCGCAATCCCAGCAGCACTGCGCAGGCCTGCGTCCCATCGAGCCCGCTGTCGGTCAGGTCGAGGAGCACCCCGGTCGCGCCCGAGGTAAGGAAGCGCGCGGTGATCGCCGCACCCGCCTTCTCGCAGTTAGCATGCCGTTCGCTCGATTCCGCATCGCCCGCACCCGCCAGAGCAACCCGCACCGCGTGCCCGTCACGTTCGACGAAACTGTCGAACAGCTGCGCGGTTGTGCCTTTGAACCGCGCCGCCTCGGCCCCTGCCACCAGCGCTGCTTCAAGCCCCGATGGCATCTTGCCCTTGTCGACAATATGCGCCACGAGCCGCGCGTCCGAAGGCCGGGTGTCGGTGAAATTGATCTGCATGGGTTCTCCAGAAAATCCTGATCTTCCAATAGGCGCGTTCCATCGCGCTGCATTGGCTATGGCGATTGCGATTAGGCGCGGGCAGTGCGATAGGCAAGCCATGCGCCGCGCCGCCCCCGTGCCGGATTATCCCGTTCGCCGCCGGATTGCCGCGCTGGGGGCAAGCGCGCTCGCGATGTCGGCCCTGTGGGCGCAGCCGGCTTTCGCACAGGCGGAAGGCGCGACAGGCTACGACGAGGTCATCCCTATCGTCACGACCGGGCCGGTTCCGGTGCGGCAGCCGCTCGACACGGACGAGCCGGTTCGCGTCGTCGCGCCCGAAGACGGCTTTTTTGATCAGTCCCCCGCTCCCCGGCCCGCCTCGGCCGATCGGGTGATCGATTTCGAAGCCGACCAGATCGCTTACAATTCGCAGAACGACACGGTCACTGCCAGCGGGAACGTGATCCTGCGCAGCGAGGACCGCTCGGTGCGCGCGAACGAAGTGGTGTGGAGCCGCCAGACGGGCCAGATCATCGCGAGCGGCGGCGTGCGCTTCGTCGACGAGGCGGGCAACCAGCTGTTTACCGAACGGGTGGAGCTGACCGACGAGTTCGAGGCCGGCTCGATGGAGGACCTGCTGCTCGCGCTGCGCGAGGGCGGCAGGCTGGCCGCACGCTCGGGCGAACGCGGGGCGGATGGCACCGTGATTCTGAACGATGCGGCCTATAGCGCGTGTGCGGTGGTCGAGGAAGACGGTTGCGACAAGGACCCGAGCTGGCGCATCACCGCCGATCGGGTGACATACGATCCCGATGAGAACCGCGTCCGGTTCAAGGGAGCATTCCTCGAGCTATTCGGAGCACGCATCCTGCCGCTCCCCGGCCTTGCGGTGCGGACCGACGGCAAGGCGGAGTCGGGCTTCCTCGTCCCCGACCTGAGAGTGTCGGAATCGAACGGGGTCGAGGTCTCCGGCAGCTATTACTGGCGGGTCGCGGAAAACAAGGATCTCGAGCTTACCGGCTATGTGTTCAGCGAAGCCCCGCCGATGGTGCAGGCCAAGTGGCGCCACTTGGCCGCCGAGGGGGCGTACCAGATCACGGGTTATGCCACGCGCAGCGCCCGGATCGCCGATTTTTCCGGTACGCCGACGACCGAGCGGGATCTGCGCGGCTTCATCGACGCCAACGGCAAGTTCCAGTTCACCCCCGAATGGAGCATCACCGGCTCGCTGCGCCTCGCGACCGACCGCACCTTCCTGCGCCGCTACGACATCAGCCGCGACGACCGGCTCCGCTCGACGGTCAATGCCGAGCGGATCGACGAGAAGTCCTACCTCTCGATTTCCGGCTGGGCGACCCAGACGCTGCGCCTCAATCAGGACCAGGGACAGGTGCCGATCGCGGTGCCGATTATCGACTACCGTCGGCGGATGGATGATCCCACCGGACTTGGCGGGACGCTCGAACTGCAGGCCAATACGCTCTCGATCGTGCGCGACAAGGGGCAGGATACCCAGCGCGCCTTCGCCTCCGCAAGGTGGGATCTGCGCAGGGTGACCGGGCTCGGCCAGGTCGTCACGCTCAGCGGTCTCGTGCGCGGCGACGTCTATCACAGCGACGAGAACAGCCTGACTGCCACCGCACTCTATCGCGGCAATCCGGGCTGGGAAGCGCGCGGAGTCGCAGTCGCCGCGATCGACATGCAATGGCCGTTTGTCGGCGAAGCTTTTGGCGGGACGCAGGTGATTACGCCCCGCGTGCAAGTCGTCGCCAGCCCGCCGATCCGCAACCTCGCGGTGCCTAACGAAGACGCGCGGGCGATCGACCTCGAGGATTCGAACCTGTTCGCGCTCAACCGTTTTCCGGGATATGACCGGGTCGAGGATGGCGTGCGCGTGGTCTACGGCTTCGACTGGGACCTGCAACGGCCCGGCTGGCGGGTCAAGACGACGTTTGGCCAGTCATACCGGCTCGACAATGAGCGCGGCATTCTGGTCGACGGGACCGGCCTCAGCGAGCGGGTTTCGGACTTCGTCGGGCGGACCGAAGTCCGCTATCGCGATTTCGTCCAGCTGACCCATCGCTACCGGCTGGACAAGGACAATTTCGCCATCAGGCGCAACGAGTTCGATGCGACAGTCGGCTCCAAGAGCACCTATGCCGAGATCGGCTATCTGCGGCTCAACCGCGACATCGCGGCGGGGATAGAGGATTTGCAGGACCGCGAAGAGCTGCGCCTCTCTGCGCGCGTCGCCTTTGCGCGCTACTGGTCGGTGTTCGGCTCGGGCGTGTTCAACCTGACCGATGCGCGCGAGGACCCGCTGCTCCAGTCGGACGGTTTCGAACCGATCCGCACCCGGCTGGGTGTGGCCTATCAGGATGATTGCCTGGAGATGGGGCTGACCTGGCGGCGCGACTATACCAACGCCGGCGATGCCCAGCGCGGCGACACCTTCCAGCTCTATTTCGCCATCCGCAATTTCGGTTTCCGGTAGGCGGAACCTACAAGCATTGGCAGCGGAGCGAGCTTAAGCTATCTGACCGGCGCACTCAGCTTCGGTTAAGCCGTGCTGGCCGAGGTGCGATGAGGAAATCTGCGCGAAATGGCGCGCGAGAGACGGAACAGCTATTCGTGATTTATAACTACTGTACCAGGCTTCTAGGCGGGCTTGCCGCGCTTTCGCTCGCCGCGACCCCGGTGATTGCTCAGGCGCAGACGGCCGAAGAGACTTTCGGCCCGACCAACATCCCGATCTCGGTGGTTGGCCCCAAGCTGAACGACCCGAACAACCGCGCGCCGGTAGCGGTGGTCAATGGTGCGGTCATTACCGGCACCGACCTTGCGCAGCGCGTCGCCCTGCTCGTCGCGACCTCGGGCGGCGAACTGCCCGAAGAGGAGTTGCAACTCGTGCGGCTCCAGGTGCTCAGCAACCTGATCGACGAGACACTCCAGATCCAGGGCGCCGAAGCGCAGGAGCTGGAAGTCGAGTCCGCCATGGTCGACGGACGCTATGCCGAGGTTGCACAGCGCAATTTCGGCGCCACCGCCGATGCGATCGACAAGATGGATGCGCAGATGCTCGCCTTCGGTTCGTCGGCTGCCTCGCTCAAGCGCCAGATTCGCGGCGAGATCGCGTGGCAGTTGCTGCTGCGCCGCAATGTCATCCCGTTCATCAACGTTTCGGTCGAAGAGGCACAGGAGCAGCTGGCGCAACTCGAAGCCACCCGCGGGTCGACCGAATACCGGATTGGCGAAATCTACCTCAGTACGACCCCTGAAACGCGCCAGGCGGTGTATCAGACGGCAGTCGGGATCGTCGAGCGGTTGCGGCAAGGCGGCAATTTCCAGGCCTATGCCCGCCAGTTCTCCCAAGCTTCGACCGCGACGGTCGGCGGCGATCTGGATTTCGTCCAGCTCAACCGCCTGCCGCCCGAGCTCGCGCGCGAGGTCGACCAGATGCAGGTCGGCGAGCTCGTCGGCCCGATCGAGGTCCCGGGCGGTTTCAGCATCGTCCTGCTGATCGACAAGCGGCAGGTCCTCATGGCCGACCCACGCGATTCGATGCTTAGCCTGAAGCAAGTCTCGATCAGTTTCCCGCCGGATATCTCGGACGAGGAGTTTACAACCCGGGTCAATGCGTTCGGCGAGGCGATGTCGCAGGTTGGGAGCTGCGAGCTGGCCGATGCGAAGGCTGTAGAGTTCGGCGCACAGGTTGTGCCCAACAATTCGATCCGCGCCCGCTCGTTGCCGCCGCAGCTGCAATCGATCCTGCTGGAGATGCAACCGGGCCAGTCCACCCCCGGGTTCGGCTCGAAGGAAGACGGCGTGCGGGTCCTGATCCTGTGCGGCAAGCAGGCTCCGCCCGCCGCCAGCGGCAAGACCGTGGCGCAGATCCAACAGGAAATCGAGAACGAGCGGATCGAAAAGCGGGCGAACGCTTACCTGCGCGATTTGCGCAACGACGCCGATATCCAGTTTCCCGGCTGATCTGGGCGAGGGTGATGGCTGACCATTCCGGCCTGCCTCCCCTCGCCATTTCGCTAGGCGATCCTGCAGGTGTCGGGCCCGAGCTGATTGCCGCAGCATGGGCACGGCGCGGGGCGGAGCGATTGCCGCCGTTCTTCGTCATCGGCGGAGCAGATGTCCTGGGCGCGGATTCCCGCCTGCGCGATCTGGCGGTCGAGATGCAGGTCACCGCTACACCGGGCGAGGCGGCGGCGATCTTTGCCCGAGCCATACCGGTCATCCCGTTGGCCGCTTGCGATTACACTCCGGGAGCGCCTGACGAACAGGGCGCTGCTCTGGCGCTTCAATCGCTTGCCGAAGCGACACGCTTCGCCTTGGTCGGCGCGGCATCGGCGTTGGTTACCGCCCCGGTTGCCAAGTCCCAGCTGGTGAAGGTTGGCTTCGAATATCCCGGGCAGACAGAATTCCTTGCCGACGCCAGCGGGCTCGATGCCGACAGCGCGGTGATGATGCTCGCGGGACCCAGTGTCCGCGCGGTGCCGCTGACCGTGCATTGCGCGCTGGCCGAAGTGCCGTCCCGCCTCTCGATAGAATTGATCGTCCAGAAGGCCGCGATCACATCCAGCGCGCTGCAACGCGATTTCGGCATCGCCAATCCTCGCATCGCGGTGACAGGGCTCAACCCGCACGCGGGCGAAGGCGGAAAGTTTGGACGTGAGGAGATCGACATCATCGCCCCTGCTATCGATCGGCTGGTCGCCTTGGGGATCGATGCCACCGGCCCGCATCCTGCCGATGCCCTGTTCGCACCGCGCCAGCGCGCGAGTTTCGATGCGGCGATCTGCATGTACCACGACCAGGCGCTGATCCCGGTCAAGGCGCTCGACTTCGACCAGGGAGTCAATGTCACACTTGGCCTGCCCTTCGTGCGCACCAGCCCCGACCACGGCACCGCCTTCGATATCGCGGGAAGGGGGATCGCCGATCCCGGCGCGATGATTGCGGCGATCCGCATGGCGGGCGAAATGGCGGCGCGGCGGGCCACAGCATGACCCGTCGTTGCGAGGCGC
>JBGSPZ010000138.1:0-1885 GCA_041738375.1 Parerythrobacter sp.
AGCGCGAACGCGGGCGGGGCCGGCGCGATTCGGCACCCAATCCGGTCGGCGATCCGCTGTTCGATGCCCTGCGCGAACTGCGCCGCGAGCTGGCGCAGGAAGGCCAGGTGCCGCCCTATGTCATCTTCCACGACGCCACCCTGCGCGAAATGGCGCGATTCCGTCCGACGACCCGAACCGAGCTGGGCAAGCTCAGCGGGGTCGGCGCGAAGAAGCTCGAGGCTTATGGCGATGCCTTCCTGTCGGTGATCCGCCAGCACTGACCGGATTCGATTGACTCGTCCGCGAATCGATATAAAAGTGATATCACTATTATATCGAAAGGTACGATCATGACCGAAGTGGTGGGTGGAATGAACGTGAGCCGCGAGCGCAAGGCGAGCAGCTACAACGGCTATGTCATGCTGCTTGCGCTGTTGGCTGTGGCGACGCTGGCGATCTGGACCGTCAGCCAGGGTGTGCCGCCCGAAGGTGCAATGAAGAACGCCAAGCTGGCGTTCGCCGGACTGCTGTTCGGTTCGATCCTTGCGCTCATATTGATTGCCAGCGGGTTCTTCATGATCCAGCCCAACCAGGCGGCGGTGATCACGATGTTCGGCGAATACAAGGGCACCGAGCGGACCGAAGGGCTGCGCTGGGTATGGCCGTGGATGATGCGCAAGAAGATCAGCGCGCGCGCACACAACGTCCATTCGGACCGGGTCAAGATCAACGATCTGCGCGGCAACCCGATCGAGGTTGCGTGCAATGTCGTGTGGCGGGTGGCCGACACCGCGCAGGCCGCGTTCGACGTCGATGATTACAAGACCTTCGTCGAGATCCAGATCGAGGCGGGTCTGCGCACGGTCGGCGCGCGCCATCCCTATGACGACATGAGCGATGAGGACGAGACGACGCTGCGCGGCAGCGCCGATGTGGTCAATTCCGAACTCTGCGCCGAACTCAACGAACGGCTGCAGGTGGCAGGGATCGTGGTCGACGAGGCGGGCCTCACCCACCTCGCCTATGCGCCGGAGATCGCCGGGGCGATGCTCCGCCGCCAGCAGGCCGATGCGGTGATCGCGGCGCGCAAGAAGGTGGTGATCGGTGCGGTCGGGATGGTCGAGGATGCGCTTGCCAAGCTGGCCGAGGATGGCATTGTCGAGCTCGACGACGAGCGCAAGGCGGCGATGGTCTCGAACCTGATGGTCGTGCTGTGCGGCGACCGCGAGGCCAGCCCGATCGTCAACGCCGGTTCGCTGTACTGATCGACGCAACGCGGGGAGCGGGCCTGTGGCCTCACCGAAGAAAAAGGCATTCGCGCTCCGGCTCGACCCCTCGGTTCACGCCGCGGTCGAGCGGCTGGCGGCCGACGAGCTGCGGAGCGCGAATGCCGAAATCGAGATCCTGCTGCGCGAAGCGTTGAAGGCGCGCGGGATTGCTGTGGACCGGGGTGACCGGGCCAGGCGTGGCCGTCCACCGAAAGGAGCGTAAGACATGCTGCACAAATTCTTCGAACCGGGTGACTGGTTCTCCGCCAAGACCCATGGCTATGGCGCAGGCCTGCCGATCGCCTGGCAGGGCTGGGTCCTGCTGGCTTCCTACCTCGGTGCGATGCTCGGCTTCGGGCTGTTGGCGGAGAGCGGCACATTCGCCAATATCGCCATCGCCGTGGCCGGGATCATCGTCGCAACGGCCCTCTTCGTGCTGGTCGCAAAGCGCCGCACACGTGGCGGCTGGCGCTGGCGCAACGGCGAGGGCGACTGACGCGCGAAGGCTTAGCGGCGCTTTAACCCTTTCGCGTTATCGCGGGAGGTATGGAAAACCCTGCCTTCCCGATCGAATCGCGCCGCGTCTCGCGGTTGCTGATCGCTGTCGCCGCGCTGGCCGTGGCCGCGATCCCTGC
>JBGSPZ010000176.1:0-12904 GCA_041738375.1 Parerythrobacter sp.
TCGGCGTGCTGTTTGCCGGGATCGCGGCGGGCGTGGGCGCGGCCTTTGCGGTCGGCCAGCTCAAATCGACCTTCTCGACCACGGGCGGGCTCGAGCGGGCGCTCGACCTGCCGGTGCTGGGGGCGATTTCGCAGACGCTGACCGATGCCAAGCGGCAGATCCAGCGCAAGCGGATGAAGCAGTTCTACGGTGCCTCAGCGGCGCTGGGCGGCTTGTGTGTCGCCCTGCTGGCGATCGAGTTCGTGCAGCGCGGCATGGTGGCGTGAGGAGCGAGAGATGACCGAGCATACCAAGATCCCGCTCCCCGGTGGCGAAGAGCCCAAGGAAAGCTCGCTGTTCGAACGCGCCAGCGGTGCCTTCGGCTTCGATCCGTTCAAGCCCGCCCCGATCAAGGGCAAGCTGCCCGAACCCGAGATGAAGCGTGCGAAGGTGCGGCAGAAGGTGGAACAGCCCGAGGTTCAGGCGGCCCCGGCCCAGCCGCCTCACGTCCAGCCACCGCACGCTCCGCCACCTCCGGCCGAGCAGGTGCCGCTGACGACTTCTGCGCCGATCCCCGTCGCCTATGAAGCGCCGGTGCCTGCGCCCATCGCGCCGTCGGAAGTCGTGGTGCAACAAGATGTCGGCTGCGTTGAGCTGTCCGGCCCGACCTTCGATGTCGACCGCGAGCATTTGCGCGAACAGGGACTGATCGTGCCCGAGGCCACCGCCGGTGCGCTGCGCGAGGAATTCCGCATCGTGAAGCGCCAGCTGCTCGGCACTGCGAGGCAGAAGGGCACCGCGCTTTCGCGCCGTATCCTGGTTTCCTCGCCGCATCCGGGCGAGGGCAAGACCTTCTGCGCGTCGAACCTCGCCATCTCGATGGCGTGCGAACGCGACGGTGAGGTGCTGCTGGTCGATGCCGACTTCGCCAAGCCTTCGATCCTGTCGACCTTCGGCCTGCCCAAGGGACCGGGCCTGATGGATTGCCTGGCCGACGAATCGATCAGGCCGGAAGATCTGGTGCTTGGCACCGATATCCCGGGGCTGTGGATCCTGCCCGCCGGCAACCAGACCAATACCGACAGCGAATACCTTTCGAGCGAACGCACCGCCGAGGTGCTCGACCGGCTGACGATGGGCGCGCCGCACCGGATGGTGATCTTCGATTCGCCGCCGGCACTCGCTGCCTCACCGGCGGCGGAACTTGCCAAGCATGTCGGCCAGACGGTGCTAGTCGCACGCGCCGATGTAACCGGGCGCAATGCGCTCGAGGATGCCTACCGCCTGCTTTCCGGCTGCAGCGACGTGAAGCTGCTGCTCAACGCGACCCAGTTCAGCCCGAGCGGGCGGAACTTCGGGTCCTACTACGGTTACGGGGAGTAACCCGCCATGACGCGTCTCATCCTTCTTGCCGGCAGCGCGGTTTCCGTGCTGGCCCTTGCCTCCCCTGCCGTAGCGCAGGAGAGCGAACAGGGCCGCTCGCAGCGGACTACCGTGCAGCCCTATATCGAAGTCAGCCAGATCGGCGTGGCCACCCTCTCGCCCGACGAGGATGCGGTGACCTACACCCAGGCTGCGGTCGGGGTCGATGCGCAGGTCAACGGGCGCAACACCGGCGGCTCGCTGTCGATCCGCTACGAATACAACAAGAGCTATGACGACGACACGCCCGACAGTGACACCGTGAGCGGTGTGGCGCGCGGCTATGCCTCGATCGTGCCGCAAGTGCTTACCGTCGATGTCGGCGGGCTCGCTGCGCGCACGCGGGTGGACGGCAACGGCGGCGCTACGCTCAACCCGCTCAATGGCGAGGACAGCGAGAGCCGGATCTATTCCGCCTATGCCGGTCCCACGCTCAACACGCGGGCGGGCGACGTGGCGATCGCAGCACAATACCGCGTCGGTTACACCAAGGTCGAACAGCCGGATGCGCTGGTCCTTTCGCCTGGTGCGGATCCGGTCGATGTGTTCGATGACAGCATCAGCCAGCGCGCTTCGGTGCATGTCGGGACCAGCCCCGGCGAGCCGCTACCGATCGGCCTCGGCCTCGGTGCAGGCTGGGCGCAGGAAGACGTCTCCAACCTCGACCAGCGCGTGCGCGATGTCTACGCGCGCGCAGATGTGACCATTCCGGTCTCGCACTCGATCGCGCTGGTTGGCGGGATCGGCTACGAGGATGTAGTGGTATCCAGCCGCGATGCGCTGCTCGACACCAATGGCCAGCCGGTGATCGGCAATGACGGCCGTCTGGTGACCGACAAGAGCCAGCCCCGCCAGATCGCCTTCGAGGCCGACGGGCTGATCTGGGATGCCGGCGTCGTCTGGCGCCCGAGCAGCCGCACCGCGTTCGAGGCGCATTATGGCCGGCGCTACGATTCGGACACCTACTACGGCAGCTTCGCCTGGGCACCGAGCAGCCGCAGTTCGCTCAACGTATCGGTCTACGATTCGGTTTCGGGCTTCGGCGGGCAGCTCAATACCGCGCTCGCCAATCTGCCGACCGAATTCAACGTCGCGCGCAATTCGCTGACCGGCGACCTCGGCGGCTGTGTCGCCAGTGTCGAGGGCAGCCAGTGCCTTACCGGCGCGCTCGGTTCGGTGCGTTCGTCTGTGTTCCGCTCGCGCGGGGTTTCGGCAAGCTACACCACTGCAATCGGCCGGATGACGGCGGGAATCGGTGCGGGCTACGACCGGCGCAAGTTCCTTGCCCCGGAAAACACCGTGCTCGCCGACGCGAACGGCGTGGTCGACGAAGCCTACTACGGTTCGATCTTCCTTTCGGGCGATCTGGGGCGCCGCGCCAATTTCAGCACCAATGCCTATGCCACCCTGTTGCAGAGCGGCTTCGACCAGCAAGGCGAAGTCCTCGCGACCGGCGCATCGGCATCCTATAACCGGTCGCTGACCGACCGCCTGTCGCTGCGCGCGGCGGTTGCACTCGACCATATCGATAGTGACCTCGATCTCGAGGACCTGACCGCCGCATCGGGCCTGCTCGGCCTGCGGTACGGTTTCTGACGCTGGGGGACGTAACAATGTTCGACGATTTCTATGGGCTTACGGGGCGTCCGTTCCAGCTGACCCCCGACCCGAATTTCTATTTCGAGAGCACGACGCACCGTAAGGCGCTGTCGTACCTCGGCTATGGCCTCGCGCAGGCGGAAGGTTTCATCGTCATCACCGGCGAAATCGGCTCGGGTAAGTCGACACTGGTCGCGCATCTGATGCAGAAGATCGACCGCGAGCAGATGACCGTGGGGCAGGTGGTGACCAGCAACCTCGATGGCGAGGAACTGGTGCATGTCGCGGCGCAGAGCTTCGGGCTCGACGTCGAAGGGCACGACAAGGCCGCTGCGCTTGGGGCGATCGAGAGCTTCCTGCACGACGAGGCGCGCGCGGGCCGCCGCTGCCTGCTGGTGGTCGACGAATCGCAGAACCTTTCGGTCGAGGCGCTCGAAGAACTCCGCATGCTGTCGAACTTCCAGCTCGGCGCGCATCCGCTGCTCCAGCTGTTGCTGCTCGGCCAGCCCGAATTCAAGCAGGTGCTCGCGCAGCACGGCGAACTCGAGCAGCTGCGCCAGCGGGTCATCGCCGCGCACCATCTCGAAGCGATGGAGCCGGGTGAGATCGAGCCTTACATCAAGCACCGCCTCGAATGCGTCGGCTGGCAGGGCAATCCAGATTTCGACCAGCGGGTGTTCGCCGAACTCTACACCGCGACCGGCGGTATCCCGCGCAAGGTCAACCAGGTGGTGACCCGCCTGCTGCTGCTCGGCGCAGTCGAACAGCGTTCGCGGATCGACAACGCCATGCTCAGCTCCGTCTTGGCGGAGATGAAGCACGACAATGCCTTCCCCGAAGCCGCGCCCAAGCCACTGGAAAAACTCTCGCCGGCTCCCCCGCCGGGGCCGGTCAAGCACGTTGCTTATCCGCGGCCGGCGCCTGCAATGCGGGTCGAGGATCTGCTGGCCGACCGCGACGCGCAGATCGCCGAACTGCAGCAGGCGGTCGTCGAGCTGGCTGAGACTGTCGAGAACGGCAGTGCAGGCGCGACCGACCAGGTCAAGCAGCGGATCGATGCGCTCGAACGCCGCCTCGAAGAGCAGGAGCGCATGGTCCGCCATGTGCTGACGATGATGATCGAATGGATGGAAAGCAGCCCGTCGCGCGCTGCCGCCTGAGGAGTTTCGACCGATGAAACATGCGCCGATCGAGGCTGCTCCGGTCGCGAATGGCCCGATCGTCAACGGCCTGTCGGTCGATGTCGAGGACTGGTTCCAGGTCGGCGCGTTCGAGAATGTCATCGGTCGCGACGACTGGGACGGCCTGTCGCTGCGCGTCGAGGACAACGTGCTGCGCATCCTCGACCTGTTCGACGAGGCGGAGGTCAAGGCGACCTTCTTTACTCTAGGCTGGGTGGCGAAGCGCCATGGCGCGCTTATGCGGCGGATCGTCGAGGCAGGGCATGAACTGGCCAGCCATGGCTACGACCACGCCCGCGTGTTCACCTTCGATCGCAAGACCTTCGCCGAGGATATCCGCAAGGCACGGGCGATCCTTGAGGATGCCTCGGGCGCGAAAGTGATCGGCTATCGCGCGCCGAGTTTCTCGTTCGATCAGCGCACCCCGTGGGCCTATATGGAACTGGCCGAGCAGGGCTATGCCTATTCCTCCAGCGTCGCGCCGGTGGCGCATGACCATTATGGCTGGAAAGAGGCTCCGCGCTTCGCGTTCAAACCGCTGCCGTGGTCGGATCTGGTCGAGATCCCGGTCACCACTGCGATCCTCGGCGGCAGGCGGGTCGCGGCGGGGGGCGGGGGCTTCTTCCGCGTGCTGCCCTACGGTTTCTCGCGCTGGGCGATCCGGCAGGTCAACCGCCGCGATGGCAGGCCGGCGGTGTTTTATTTCCACCCGTGGGAAATCGATCCCGACCAGCCGCGCGTGCCCAACGCGCCGATCAAGTCGCGGCTGCGGCACTATACCAATCTTGACCGGATGGCGCCCAAGCTGCGCGAACTGGTGCATGAATTCGCCTGGGGGCGGATGGACGTGCTGGCGCACCGTGAGGCGGCCATCGCGGAAGAACTGGCGGCGTGAATGCGCCCTTTCCCCTGGCCATGGAGACGGTGAGCCTCGTCGACTTGCGTGATCCAGGTGAGGTTGCGCGGATCGAGGGCTTCGTCGCCGAACACAAGGGGAGCCTGTTCCATCGC
Organism: Parerythrobacter sp.; assembly: GCA_041738375.1. Lineage (GTDB taxonomy): Bacteria > Pseudomonadota > Alphaproteobacteria > Sphingomonadales > Sphingomonadaceae > Parerythrobacter_A. Next base: position 5,193 of record JBGSPZ010000176.1, read on the forward strand.
CCGGCATGGCTGCACGCGGTCGAACAGGGGACCGGGCAGCGCGCGTTGGGGCTGGTTGCCGAGAAATGCGGATCGCTAACCGGCTGGTTGCCTTTGACCGATGTCCACTCCCCGCTGTTCGGGCGGGCGCTGGTCTCGAGCGGCTTTGCCGTTGGCGGCGGGCCGTTGGCGGAGCGCGAGAGCACCGCAAAGCAGCTCTGCCGCTCGGCACAGGAAATGGCGGTTCGCCTCTCCTGCTCGGGGATCGAACTTCGCGCGGGCAGCGCTCCAGCCGGTTGGGAAAGCTGGGATCACACCCACTGCGGTTTCGAGCGGACGCTCGCCGACACCGACGAGGCCGAACTGCTGGCGGTGCCGCGCAAGCAGCGCGCCGAAGTGCGCAAAAGTCTCGATCTTGATCTAGAAGTCTCGGTCGGAAGCGGCCCGCAGGATCGGGCGGTGCACTATGCGGTTTATGCCGAAAGCGTGCGCAATCTCGGCACCCCGGTTTTCCCGCGCAGCCTGTTCGACGCGATGCTCGAGCGGTTCGGCGACAACGCGGACATCCTGACCATCCGCCATCGCGGTGAAGCGGTGGCGAGCGTGCTGTCGTTCTACCATCGCGGTGCGGTTTTGCCCTATTGGGGCGGCGGCACCTTTGCCGCGCGCGCGCTGCGCGCCAACGAGCGGATGTATTTCGAGCTGATGCTGCATGCCCGCCGCAAGGGCTGTGATCGGTTCGACTTCGGCCGCTCGAAGACCGGTAGCGGGCCTTATAGCTACAAGAAGAACTGGGGCTTCGAACCGAAGCCGTTGACCTATGCGCGCTGGACCGCTCCGGGGGAGACGCCGCGCGACATCGATCCCACCAGCGATGCCTATTCAGCCAAGATCGCTTTGTGGAAGCGGTTGCCGCTTGCCGTTGCGAATGCTGTGGGTCCGCATATTGCCAAGGGACTGGCGTGATGGGCGAAATCCTGTTCCTCGCACATAGGATTCCATTCCCGCCCGATCGCGGCGACAAGATCCGCTCGCACCATCTGTTGAAGGCGCTCGCCGAGCTTGCGCCGGTCCATGTCGCGACCTTCGGCGAAACCGATGCCGACATGCTGGCTGAGCGCGATTTGAAGGCCGTCGCGACATCGCACCGGCTGGTCCGCCGCAACAAGCCGCTGCACCGGGCAGGGATCGAGGCGCTGCTGTCCGCCAAGCCGGTCAGCCTTACGGCGTTCGACCATCCGGACCTGCGCACATGGATCGCGCGAGTGCTTTCCGAACGGCCGATCGACACGATCTTCGTGTTTTCCGGCCAAATGGGCCAATACATTCCGCCGGACTTCGCCGGGCGCGTGGTGGTCGATTTGTGCGACGTCGATTCCGCCAAGTTCGAAGCCTATGCGAAAGAAGGTCCCCCGCCGCGTTCGATCATCGATCGGCGCGAAGGAAGACTGCTGGCGAAGGAAGAATCCTGCTTGGCCGCGCGCGCCGAACGGGTATTGCTCGTCAGCGAGAACGAGGCCGCATTGTTCCGGGGCCGGATCGCCGCACCGGTGCAAGGCAAGGTAGAGACACTGCGCAACGGTATCGACGCAAGGTTCTTCGACCCGGCAAAGGCGGGCGCGGAGTCACCCTTTGATGGGCAAGTCGGTCCGCATTTGGTCTTTACCGGCCAGATGGATTACCCGCCCAACATCGCGGCGGTCACGCGGGTTGCCCGCTCAATCCTTCCGGAAATCCGCAAGACCCACCCCGATATCCGCTTCCACATAGTAGGTCGCGCGCCGACCGAGCAGGTCCGGCGGCTCGGGCATATCTCCGGGGTCGAGGTTTGGGGCGAAGTGCCCGATGTGCGGCCCTTTCTCGCCCATTGCGATGTCGTCCTCGCGCCGCTCGCGATTGCGCGGGGTATCCAGAACAAGGTGCTTGAGGCGATGGCGATGGCGCGGCCGGTCGTTCTCTCGCCCGAGGCCGCCAATGGCATCGATGCTGCGGACGGCGAGCACTTCCTCGTAGGCCGCGACGATGCCGCGCTGACCGGCCATATTCTAGACCTGCTTGCCGACCCCCACCGGGCACGAGCGATTGGCATTGCTGCGCGCGAGTATGTTGTAGCCCACCAGAGCTGGGACGCCATGCTGACAGGCTTGGCCGCCATTGTCGGGCGTGAGCCGGACCAGGGGGAGCGCCGTGTCGCCTGAAGCAACCGCCGCGATGCCCGAATCGAGGCATGTGCTCCCGGCTGCGTGGCGCACGGGCCTGATCCGGCTTGCCGCCGCATGGCTGGCGCTGGGCATCGTCACCTGGCGCGACTGGGCGGCAATGCTCGACCAGTGGTGGAATATCTCGACCTACAATCACATCCTGTTCGTTCCGCTGATCGTCGGCTGGCTGATCCATTTGCGCCGCCACGAACTGCTGGAGATCGATACCGCGCCCTGGTGGCCGGGCCTCGCTCCTCTGGCGGCGACAATGCTGGTCTGGCTGATCGGTTCGGTCGCCGGGGTCAATATCGTCAGCCAAGCCGGCGCGGTGGCGAGCCTGATCGTGATCGTGCCCGCCATCCTTGGGCTTCGCGTGGCGCTCGCTTGCGCTTTTCCGCTGGCCTATCTCCTGTTCCTCGTTCCGTTCGGCGACGAGATGGTGCCAACCCTGCAAATGGTCACCGCCGACATCGTAATTTGGCTGACCCATCTGAGCGGGATCGAGGCGGTTATCGACGGTGTATTCATCGATACACCGGTCGGCCTGTTCGAAGTTGCCGAGGCTTGCTCGGGCGTCAAATTCCTCGTTGCCATGATCGCGCTCGGTGTGCTGGTCTGTTACGCGTGCTTTCGCGGCTGGAAGCGCCGCGCGATCTTCATGACTGCCGCGATCGGTTTGCCGGTCCTTGCCAATGGTGTGCGGGCCTGGGGCACAATCTTCATCGCGCAATCGCAGGGCATCGAGTTCGCCGTTGGGTTCGACCACATATTCTACGGTTGGGTGTTCTTCGCCATCGTCGTATTCCTGCTGCTGGCAGTCTTCTGGCGCTGGTTCGATCGCGATCCCGACGAGCTCGGCATCGATTTTCCGGTGTTGATGTTCACCGAGCGCGTCGCTCGGCTGTCGGGAACGGGGATAAGGCCCCAAATGCATCTCGCCTCGACCGTCGCGCTGCTCGCGGCTGTGTTTGGATGGAATGCGGCAGCCGCATCTGTCGAGGCTGCTATTCCGGAGCAAGTTGAGCTGCCGCAGGTCGACGGCTGGCAACGGGTCGATGCGGCGTCCGATGTGCCATGGCAACCGCGCTTCGCCGGGGCCGATCACACATTGTTCGGCCGCTATCGCGACACATCGGGGCGCGAGGTGGACGTTGCCTACGCGCTCTATGCCGCGCAATCGGATGGGCGCGAGGCGGGGGCAGCGGGCGAGGGCGCTCTGGTGCCCGATACCCCGTGGCGCTGGGTGGCACCATGGACTTCGGACGGTGAGGGCACAGGCGAGGAATTGATGGCCTATGGCAATCTGCGCCGCCACGCCGTCACCACCTATCGCACCGGCGAAATGCTCACCGGTAGCGCCGCGCGTCTTAAATTGCACTCAATGAAGGGCAGGCTGACACTTGCCGGCGAGCCAACCATGACCCTCATCCTCTCGGTCGAGGGTTCCGATAGTCCTCGCTCCGAGCAAACAATCGCGGATTTCACCGCAGCCACCGGTGATCGCGGCGAATGGATGGACCGCATCGCCGGGCTGCGATAGGGCGCGCGCCATGTGCGGGATCGCGGGCATCTTCCATCATGGCACGGCCAAGCCGGTCGATCCCTTGCGGGTCGAACGGATGTGCGACGCGCTGGTCCATCGCGGGCCCGACGGGTCGGGCGTGTGGACCGAGCAGGGCATCGGTCTGGGCCACCGCCGGCTTTCGATCATCGATCTCGCTGGCTCGCCACAACCGATGCATTCGGCCGACGGGCGTGCGGTGATCGTCTTCAACGGCGAGATTTACAATTTTCAGGAATTGCGCCGTGAACTGGTCGCGGCAGGGGCGAAGTTCCGCACGCACGGCGATACCGAGGTCATCCTCGCGGCCTGGCAGCGATGGGGGGTCGATTGCCTCGAACGGTTGCACGGCATGTTCGTGTTCGCGCTCTACGATCTCGACAGGAAGCAGCTGTTTCTTGCTCGCGACCGGCTGGGGGTGAAACCGCTGTTCACCGTGCAACTGAGCGACGGGAGCCTTGCCTTCGCCTCCGAACTGAAAGGCCTGCTGGCGCACCCGCTGCTGCGCCGGGAGGTCGATCCGCTGGCGATCGAGGACTACATGACCTGGGGCTATGTCCCCGATCACCGCAGTTTCCTGAAGGGTGTGAACAAGCTGCCTGCGGGGCATTTCCTCCTGCTCGAGCAGGGCAAAGGAATGCAGCCGCCGCGTCAGTGGTGGGATGTCGATTTCCGCCACCGGCACAAGGGCAAGGCCGAGGACCTGTCGGTCGAACTGCTGCATCACCTGCGCAGCGCGGTGACCTCGCGCATGGTGGCGGACGTGCCGCTTGGCGCGTTCCTTTCGGGCGGGGTCGACTCGTCATCGGTGGTCGCGCTGATGGCCGAGGCGAGCGCGGAGCCGGTGCGAACCTGCTCGATCGGTTTCGATGTCGCCGCGCTCGACGAAACCGCTTATGCCGACCAGGTCGCCAGGCTGTTCCGCACCGATCACCGGTCGCGGCAGGTCGATCCTGACGATTTCGGGGCGATCGACGCGCTTGCTGCTATGTTCGACGAACCGTTTGCCGATGCCTCCGCGTTGCCGACCTGGCGGGTCAGCCAGCTGGCGCGCGAGACGGTGACCGTCGCATTGTCGGGCGACGGCGCAGACGAGGCATTCGCCGGTTACCGCAGGCAGGTGTTCCATGCCCGCGAAGAGCAGGCGAGGGCGGTGGTGCCGCAGGCGCTCCGGGGACCGGTGTTCGGCGGTCTGGGCAAGATCTGGCCCAAGGCCGACTGGGCACCCCGCTACCTCCGCGCAAAATCGACCTTCCTCTCGCTCGCGAGCGATGGAGAGGATGGCTACGCAGCTGCGCTGGCAGTTACGACACCGGCCCAGCGCAATGCACTTTACTCACAAGGCTTTGCACAGGGACTGGGCGGATATCGCGGCGAGCAACCGCTGGTGGACCTGATGCGCGCCGCACCTGCTTCGAGCGGCCTCGACCGGGCCCAATATGCCGATCTCAAGTTCTGGCTGCCGGGCGATATCCTGACCAAGGTGGACCGCACCAGCATGTCGGTAAGCCTGGAGGCCCGCGAGCCGCTGCTCGATCATCGGCTGATCGAATTCGCCGCTGGGTTGCCGCATCGCCTGCGCATTCGCGGCACGCAGGGCAAATGGCTGCTGAAGCATACCATGGAGCGCTATCTGCCGGAGGGTATCCTCTATCGCCCGAAGCAGGGCTTCGTGACCCCGATCAGCCACTGGTTTCGCGGCCCGCTGGCGGGAGAGGCGCGAGCCCTGGCGGACGGCTCGCTCGCCGTTAGGGCGGGATGGTTCGAACGCGGGACTCTCGCCCGGATTGCGGAGCAGCACATCGCCGGAACGTCGGACCACGGACGCCTTTTGTGGCAGCTTGTGATGCTCGAAAGCTCGCTTCGGCATCTCAAGGTCTCCGCGTAAGACTCTGGAAAGGAGTCATAATGTTTCACAACCGCACCAAACTGGTGCAGCTTCGAAAAAGCGGCGGAAAATAATAATTTGCCAAGCGAGTCCTGCGTCCTGTAGTTTGCACCGCAACAACAACCGAATTCATGATGAGGGGTCGTCAATGGATCGTGTCGGGCCAGGTTTGGATAATGTCGCGAGCGAGGCAGCGGAACCGGTCGATCCGGTGATGCCGCTCGACCAACGCGACGAACCTTTCGTCATGCGAAGCGCGATACCCCAAGGTATCCCGCCAGCCCTGCTGGAGCTGACCCAGCTCGAAGTTTTCTATCAGGAAGAATACCAGGCGCTGTGGAGCTATATGCGCCCCAAGGGCCGCCCCAGCTTCACCCCGCCGATGCTGGGGGAATTCGAGAAGTGGCAGGATCTGATTGGCGCGAATTTCGGCGTTGGCGGCGTTCCGCTGCGCTATCTCATCCTCGGCAGCCGGTCACCCGGGGTGTTCTGCTTCGGCGGCGATCTCAGCCTGTTCCAGCGTCTGATCCGCGACCGTGATCGTGACGGGTTGGTGCGCTATGGCCATCGCTGCTGCCGGATCCTCCACCGCAACATGAACACGCTCGATATCCCGATGCTGACCATCGGGCTGGTCGAAGGGGCTGCGCTCGGCGGCGGGTTCGAGGCGCTGCTGTCGTTCGACTATATCGTGGCGGAGCGTGACGCGACTTTTGGCTTGCCCGAGGTGATGTTCGGCCTGTTCCCCGGCATGGGGGCGCATGCCTTCCTCAGCCGCAAGCTGGGCAGCGCGATGGCCGACCAGCTGATCGTGTCGAACGAAACCTATACCGCCGAACAGATGTACGAGATGGGCCTCGTCCATGTGCTCGCCGAACCGGGTGAGGGGCTCAATGCCTGCCGCGAATTCATTCGCAAGTCTGAACGGAGGCATGCCGGCCTCGTCGGCGCGCGCAGGGCGACCAGGATCACCTGGAACCTGGAATTGCAGGAACTGACCCGGATCACCGAGCTGTGGGCGGACACTGCGCTGCAACTGAGCGAGCAGGACCTGCGGATCATGAACCGGCTGACCAGCGCCCAGCAAAGGCTCGCCGACGCCGCCTAGCCGCTCGCGCCGTGGCCTAATGCCATGTATTCGTCACTCTGCATCTCGTTGAGGCGGCTGACCGTGCGTTCGAACTCGAAGCTGCCGTCTCCCGTCTGATAAAGGTTCTCCGGCTCGGCGGCGGCGGTCGCAAACAGCTTGACGCGGTGCTCGTAGAGCGCATCGATCAGCGTGACAAAGCGCGCCGCCTCGTTGCGGTCTTCCGGCCCCATCTGCGGGATGCCGACGATGAAGACCGTGTGGTAATATCTTGCAATCGCGAGATAATCGCTCGCCCCGCGCGCTTCGCGGCACAGGCGGGAGAAGCTGAAGACCGCCACCCCCTTGAGCGATTTGGGGACATGGATCGTCCGCCCGCCGCCCACATCCAGCTCGGCGGTCGGGACATGCGCCGCATCCTCGGGCGCGAAATCGGTCAGCCGGAAAAATGCCTCGCGGATGCGGGCGGTGGCCTCCTCCCCGATCGGCGCATGCCAGCTGTCGATTCCGCCGATCCGTTCGAGCCGGTAATCCACCGGGCCGTTGAGCGATACAACGTCAAGCCGTTCCTTCACCAACTCGATGAAGGGCAGGAAATGCTCGCGGTTGAGCCCGTCCTTGTAAAGATCGTCCGGCGGGCGGTTCGACGTGGTGACAACGGTCACGCCGCGATCGACGATCAGCGCGCGGAATAGCCGGCTCATGATCATCGCGTCGGCGCTGTTGTTGACCACCATCTCGTCGAAGCACAGGCAGCGGACGTCCTCCGACAGCTTGACCGCGACCGGCGGGATCGGATCGCCGCTCTCCTTCTTGCGCTCTTCGCGCAGCAGCGCATGAACCTCCTGCATGAAGGCGTGGAAATGGACCCTTCGCTTGCGGTTGATCGACAGCGAGTCATGGAACAGGTCCATCAGCATCGATTTGCCGCGCCCGACCCCGCCCCACATATAGACCCCGCGCGGCGCGGGTGGCGGCCCCTTGAGCGCGCGCCAC
>JBGSPZ010000190.1:0-7664 GCA_041738375.1 Parerythrobacter sp.
TGGCCAAGCGGCTGGACAACGCCGCGCTGGCGATCGTCGACAAGCGGCGCGACCGGCCGGGCGAGAGCGAAGTCATGAACATCATCGGCGAGGTTAAGGGGCGGCACTGCATCCTGATCGACGACATCGTCGATTCGGGCGGCACGCTGTGCAACGCTGCCGAAGCGCTGCTCGATGCAGGGGCAACCTCGGTCGCTGCCTATATCACCCATGGTGTATTGTCAGGCGGTGCGGTTGCGCGGGTCAATGGTTCCAAGCTGACCGAACTGGTGATCACCGACACCATCCGCCCGACCGACGCCGCGCAGGACAGCGACAAGATCCGCATCCTCGCTATCGCGCCGCTGATCGGCGAGGCTGTGCGCCGGATCGCCGACGAAAGCTCGGTCAGCTCGCTCTTCGACTGAAGACCGGCTTGAACGGCTCGCGCATCCAGGGGCGAACCGCGTCGGGGCTGATCCGCTCGAGCATTTCCAGCCGCCGCGCCTGGCGGATTTCGAGGCTGAGTGTCAGCAACCCCTGACGGTTACTGGTGAATTCGCGCGGGGCCATGCCGAAGAAGGCCTGGAATTCGTGAATCCGGTGCGCCTGGTCGAAGAAGCGCAGGATAAACTCGTCTTCTTCTTCCTGGTCCGCCACACCGCATAGCCGGGCTGCGAAATCGAGCACCCTTGCGCGGCGCAGCACCTGTTTGGGCGTCAATCCGAAGTCCCGTTTGATGATCCGTTGCAGCGTGCGCATCGAGACATCGTGCTCGTCAGCGAAGTCGGTTAGCGGCCGGTTGGGATCGGCAAAGGCCTGGAGCTCGAATGTTTGCGAAAGCACTTCGGGCTCCTGCGCCCCGTGAGCGGCGATATAGCCGCGCAGCCAGTCCTCGATCGCATCGAGCCATTCACCGGGATCGAGATCGAGATTGTACAGCCCTGTCACCTCGCGGTCGGGCACCGCAGCGACTTCCATCGGGCGGATCCGGTCGACCAGCGCCGCGTCTTCCAGCCCCCAGATGGCCCGCATCGCGCCCGGCCGCATCATCAGGCCGGCAACCTTGATACCGCCCGAATATTCGAGCGGCCATGCCCGCGAATGCTGGCCGCACAGGATCGTCTGGTCGCGTATCTGAAGCGGCCCTTCGGCGGTTCCCACGGTCCAGTTCACGCCCACGGCGGAACGGATGTAGGCGGCATCGTTGCACAGCGTTCCCATCGCGAGGGCGCTGGTCCGGTCATAGGCGAAGGCCACCATCGCCCGGGAGACCCACGGCTCGAGGTCCTTGGCAGGCGGGCGGTTGAGCGCGAGCGGCACACCGTCGGGCGTTTCGCCCGTCTCGGAAAAATAATCCGGTTCGGCAGTGACTCCTGGCGTCATTGCGGCCCCGCCTCTATCCGGCATTTGCAGGTCCCCATATGCCCCATCTCAGCGTTTCGCGGCAACGCTCGACGATTTGTCGCGCCAAGGCAAGTTCATACCCGGTTCGACCCGTGCGAGTTCTTCCAGCCGCCGTGCCTGTCGCTGCTCCAGCGTAATGGTAAGCAGTGGGCGCGGCTGGGCGCGAAACTGCTGCGGTGTCACCCCGAAAAACGAAGTAAAATCGCGAATCAGGTGCGACTGGTCGAAGTAACGCAACATCATTTCGTCATGCTCTTCATCGTCGGCGACATTGCACAGCTGGGCAGCCAGATCGAGCGCGCGCGCCCGCCGCATCACCTTCTTCGGGGTCAGCCCGAAATCGCGCCGAACGACGCGTTCGAGCTTGCGCAGACTGATACCGTGGCGTTCGGAAAACTCGCTCAGTTGCTGCGAGGGATCTTCGAACGCAGCGTGTTCGAACGCGATCGAGATCGGATCGGGTTCGTCGGGCTGGACCCGTGCGATGTAGCGCCGCAGGGCTTCTTCCAGCGCCAGGTTCCAGTCGCCCGGAGTGCGGTCCTCGGTGAAGACATCGGCCAGATCGTCCTGCATTACACCGAAGATATCGACCCGCTCGATCCGGTCGAGCATCGTGTCCGCAGTTCTTCCGGTGAGCGCCCTGAAGGCACCTGCGCGCAGGCCGAACCCGGCCGACATGATATCGCCGGTGCAAGTTAGCGGCATGTATTTCGAGTGCTGCCCGAACTGAAGCACTTCGTTGCGGTAGATCGCGTGACCATCGGCGGTTACCGCAGTCCACCGCCCGTTGAAGATATAGCGGGTGTAGGCAAGGTCGTTGCACATGCCGCAGGCGATCAGGAGGTCCTGGTCGTTGGTCGCCTTGGCGGAAACCAGCCGCGCAACCCATGGCGCGAGGTCGGACGCCGGTGCACGATTTTCCGACAGCGGCTGGCCGTCGCGCGACGTACCCGACAAGGGCGCAAGATACTTGCGCCAGATTTCCGTGTCGGCACTCGGCTTGTTCATCGATGCGACCAGTCCCCAATGCCGTGGTCTGTAAGGGTTTTTGCGATGGTTACAAGCGAGACGCTCTGCCGGGGCTTGACCCGGCCAGCCATGCGGGCGAAGCGGCCTGATGGCCCGCATCACCGATCATGAACTTGCCGAGCGTCTTGCCGAAGCGGCAGGCGCAGCCATCCGCCCGCTGTTCCGAGCAGATTGGGCGGAAGAGCAGAAAGCCGACACCACCTTCGTAACCGAAGCCGATCGTGCCGCCGAGGCCGCGATGCGCGCGATCCTCGAAGCCGAGCGGCCCGATGACGGGATCATCGGGGAGGAGTACGGGACGAGGAACGAAGGTGCCGGTCGCCAATGGGTGCTCGACCCGATCGACGGCACGACCAGCTTTATCGCCGGGCGGCCGATCTTCGGTACGCTGATCGCGCTGGTCCAGGATGGCTGGCCGGTGATCGGGGTGATCGACCAACCCATCTTGCGCGAGCGCTGGGTCGGGCGCATCGGGCACGGCGCGACATTCAACGGTAAGCCTGCCCGGGTCCGCAGCTGCAAGGAACTGGGCGACGCCGTGCTCGGCACCACCACCCCGCACCAGTTCGCGGGCGACGAGGTCGATGCCTTCATGGGCCTCGCCAAATCGGTCGCCGAACGCAAGATCATCTACGGCGGGGATTGTTACAACTACGGCCTCGTCGCCTCGGGCCATGTCGATATCGTGTGCGAGGCAAACCTCAAGCTGCACGATTTCGCGGCACTCGTGCCGGTGGTCGAGGGTGCGGGCGGCGTGATGAGCGACTGGCAGGGCAATCCTTTGGACGCCGAGAGCGACGGGCGCGTGCTGGCGCTGGGCGACCCGGCACGGCTGGACGATGTGCTGGAGGCGATGGGGTAGCCGGTCCGGAATCGCTTGCAATCTGCGCCCGGGACGCTAATTGCGCGCCCTTCACCGACACGTGATTCATCTGCCGGTCTGGCCGAAAGGGCTGCCAGGGCTGGCAAGGACGTGTCTCCGAACCGACATCCGTCAAGGAGATGAAAATGCCCAAGCTGAAGACCAAGAGCGGCGTGAAGAAGCGCTTCAAGCTCACTGCCACCGGCAAGGTCAAGCATGGTGTCGCCGGCAAGCGCCACCGCCTGATCAGCCATAATGCGAAGTATATTCGCCAGAACCGCGGCACCACCGTCCTGTCCGAATCGGATTTCAAGGCGGTGAAGAAGTGGGCGCCCTACGGCCTCGACTAAGCCAGCGATACTTCAGGAGAATAGATTATGCCTCGCATCAAACGCGGCGTCACCACGCGCCAGAAGCACAAGCGGCTGCTCGACCAGGCCAAGGGCTATCGCGGTCGCCGCAAGAACACCATCCGCGTAGCGCGTCAGGCGGTCGAAAAGGCCGGCCAGTACGCCTATCGCGACCGCAAGGTCAAAAAGCGCAGCTTCCGCGCGCTGTGGATCCAGCGCATCAACGCCGCGGTCCGCGCCGAAGGCCTGACCTACTCGCAGTTCATGCACGGCACCAAGCTGGCCGGCATCGAACTCGACCGCAAGGTCATGGCCGACCTCGCGATGAACGAGGAAGCGGCCTTCAAGGCGGTTATCGCGCAGGCCAAGGCGGCACTCCCCGCCTGAGCCGGTCGATAGAGAATTCGAAGGGCGGTCCGGCGACGGGCCGCCCTTTTCTTTTGCGCGCCACGAAAACCGGCGTTGGAAAAACGCGACAGCATGGCTATGGCGCTGGCGGGTTGTAAGAATACGACACGCCGAGGGGACGACGGTGTCAGAGGCTGCTTGCGATATTTCTGTGCGTTTTCACGAACCCCCGGCCGATCTGGCGGGAATGTTCACCACATTCTATCGCGTCGAGTTCACTTGCCCGGATGGCCGCGTACGTGACGCTCTTCAGCCCGAATGGAGTGGTTTGCGCTTTTTCGATGGAGCCTGTCCCCAGACCCGAATCGGCAATAGCGTCTTGATCGAGAACGCCGACTTCACGGCGATGGGTCCCAGCAGCCTACCGATTGCGTTCACTATCGGCACTTGCAGCATGTGGGGCGTCGGGTTCTTGCCGCAGGGCTGGGCGACTTTCATGCTGGAACCGGCCTGCGACCATGCCAACCGTATCTATAACGGGCGCGAGACCGGTGCCTTCCAGCCGTTCGTGCCGCTTGCGGATGCGCTCGATTTCTCCGAGGCATCGGAGCTGGACGATCTCGAGCTGATCACCGCGTTCTTCCGCACTCTGCGCGAGCGCTCCCCGGTGCCCGATCGCCGGATCAAGGCGATCCACGAGATGTTGCTCGACCCCGAGCTGCCCGATGTCGCCTCGATGGCCGACCGGTGCGGGATGAACCAGCGCACGATGGAGCGCCTGTGTCGCCGCTATTTCGGCTTCCCTCCCAAGCTGCTGCTGCGCCGGCAACGCTTCATGCGGAGCCTGTCCAAGTTCATGCTCGATCCCTCGCTCGGTTGGATCGGCGCGCTCGATTCGCTCTATTTCGACCAGAGCCACTTCGTGCGCGACTGCCATACCTTTCTCGGCATGGCGCCGAGCGAGTATGCCGCGATGGACCATCCCGTCCTGACCGCCTTCATGCGCGAGCGGATGAAGGCGCATGGTTCGGCGGTACAGACGCTCGACAAGCCGGGCTGACCGGGGCGCTCCGCCCGGACGAATCGCACTTTGCCTTGCGGCGCGATTCCCGCTAGCGGGCCTTCGCCATGGACGAACTGAAAAACCGTACAAACACCGCCGTTGCCGCGATAGAAGCGGCGGCGACGCAGGATGCGCTCGAAGCGCTGCGCGTCGACGCGCTCGGCAAGCAAGGCTGGGTCAGCCAGCTGATGAAGACGCTCGGACAAATGTCGCCCGAACAGCGGCAGGAGAAGGCACCGCAGATCCAGGCTGCCCGCGCTGCGGTTGCGGGCGCAGTCGAGGCACGCAAAGCGGCGCTCGACGCAGCCGAGCTCGAACGCAAGCTGTCGACCGAAACGCTTGACGTCAGCTTGCCTGCACCGGCCGCGCCAAAGGGCAGCGTGCACCCGGTCAGCCAGGTGATGGACGAGCTGGCGGAAATCTTCGCCGACATGGGGTTCGCTGTCGCGTCCGGTCCGGAGATCGAGGACGACTGGCACAATTTCACCGCGCTCAACATGCCCGAAAGCCACCCGGCGCGGGCGATGCACGACACGTTCTACTTCCCCGATCCCGGCCCCGTTATTGGCGGATCGTCCACGCGGATGTTGCTCAGGACCCATACCAGCCCCGTGCAAATTCGCAGCATGGTGGAGCGAGGCGCTCCGTTGCGCATTATCGCCCCGGGCCGCGTCTATCGCAGCGACAGCGACGCCACGCACACGCCGATGTTCCACCAGATCGAAGGCCTTGTGATCGATGAAGGCATTCACCTCGGTCATCTGAAGTGGACGCTGGAAACCTTTCTCAAGGCCTTCTTCGAAACCGAGGATATCGTCCTGCGCCTGCGTCCCAGCTATTTTCCCTTCACCGAGCCGTCGGTGGAGGTCGATGTCGGCTACCGTCTGGCCGATGGCGGGTTCGGCGGATCGGGCGACGATGAAGGGCACGCGTGGATGGAAGTGCTCGGCAGCGGGATGGTCAACCGCCGGGTGATCGAGTTCGCCGGGCTCGACGCCGACCGCTGGCAGGGCTTCGCCTTCGGCACCGGTGTCGATCGTCTCGCCAAGCTCAAATACGGGATGGAGGACCTGCGCGCCTTCTTCGACGGCGACCAGCGGTGGCTGTCGCACTACGGCTTCTCGCCGTTCGACCAGCCGACGCTGTCCGCCGGGGTGGGAGCAAAGGCATGAGATTCTCGCTGACCTGGCTCAAGGATCACCTGGACACCGACGCTTCGGCGGCGGAGATCGCGGCCAAGCTCAACGCCATCGGGATCGAGGTCGAAGGCCTCGAAGACCCGGCGGACCGGCTCGCGGGTTTCCGCGTGGCGAAGGTTCTCACCGCCGCGCCGCATCCCGATGCCGACAAGCTGCAGGTGCTCACCGTCGACACCGGTGAAGGGCAGCCTCTCCAGGTCGTGTGCGGTGCGCCCAATGCCCGCGCGGGCATGAAGGGCGTGCTCGGTCTGCCGGGCGCGGTCGTCCCGGCAAACGGGATGGAACTGCGCAAGAGCGCGATCCGCGGGGTCGAATCGAACGGCATGATGTGCTCGACACGCGAGCTCGAACTGGGCGACGAACACGACGGCATCATCGAACTGCCGGACGACGCGCCGGTGGGGGAGAGCTTTGCCGCCTATCACGGCGCATCGCCGGTGTTCGACGTGGCGATCACCCCCAACCGGCCCGATTGCATGGGCGTCTATGGCATCGCGCGCGATCTCGCGGCGGCCGGGCTTGGCACATTGAAACCGATCGCGATTCCGTCATTCGACGTGCAAGGCCAGTGCCCGATCGATATCCGCACCGAGGACCCGGAGGGGTGCCCGGCATTCTATGGCCGGGTGATCACAGGGGTAACCAACGGCGCATCGCCCGACTGGCTGCAGGAGCGATTGCTGAGCGCGGGCCAGCGCCCGATCTCGTTGCTGGTCGACCTGACCAATTACCTGATGCTCGGCTTTGGCCGTCCGGCGCATGCCTACGACCTCGCCAAGCTGACCGGCGCGGTGGTCGCCCGGCGGGCAAAGGACGGCGAACAGGTGCTCGCGCTCAACGAGAAGACCTACACGCTGGATCACACAATGACCGTGATCGCCGACGATAGCGGCGTGCACGATATTGCGGGGATCATGGGCGGCGAGCATTCGGGTTGTTCGGAAAGCACCACCGATGTGCTGCTCGAAATCGCGTATTTCGATCCCGACCGGATCGGCGCGACCGGGCGCAAGCTGGGACTGACCTCGGACGCGCGCACGCGCTTCGAGCGCGGGGTCGATCCCGCGTTTCTCGACGACGGTCTCGACCTGCTGACCGGGCTGATCCTCGAATTGGCGGGTGGAACCGCGAGCGGGAAAACTCGCGCTGGATCGCTGCCAAGCGAACCCAGGGTGCTGGCGTTCGATCCTGCGCAGACCTTGCGGCTCGGCGGAATCGATGTCGATCCGGCCGAGCAGCAGCGCATTCTGACTGCGCTCGATTTCACGGTCGATGCATCGGCCATGCCGTGGCAGGTCACTGCGCCGCTGCGCCGCCACGATATCGAAGGCCCGGCAGATCTGGTCGAGGAGGTGGTGCGCATCCACGGGCTCGACAAGGTCGCCAGCACGCCCTTGCCGCGCACCGATGGCGTGGCGCGCCCGACC
>JBGSPZ010000203.1:0-2970 GCA_041738375.1 Parerythrobacter sp.
GTAGTCGTTCTCGCGCGGTTGCCACGCCTTGCGCCGCTCGGCCAGCACGGTTTCGGACACCTCGAGCTCGATTGTCCCCGCCACGGCATCGATGGTGATCGTATCGCCATCCTCGACCAGCGCGATCGGCCCGCCGTCGGCCGCCTCGGGGCCGACATGGCCGATGCAGAACCCGCGCGTCGCGCCGGAGAACCGCCCGTCGGTGATCAGCGCGACCTTCTCGCCCATGCCCTGTCCGTAAAGCGCGGCGGTGGTCGAGAGCATCTCGCGCATTCCGGGTCCGCCCTTGGGCCCTTCGTAGCGGATCACGATCACGCAACCTTCTGCGATATCGCGCTGCTCGACTGCCGCGAAGGCGTCTTCCTCGCAATCGAACACCCGCGCCGGGCCGCTGAACTGGAGGCGAGCCATCCCCGCGACCTTGACGATCGCTCCGTCGGGGGCAAGCGAGCCCTTGAGGCCGACCACCCCGCCGGTGGGGGTGATCGGGGTTTTCACGTCGTAGAACACCTTCTGGTTCGGGTTCCACGCGATCTCATCGAGGTTCTCGCCGATCGACTTGCCGGTAGCGGTCAACGGTTCGGGGTCGAGGAAACCGCCGTCCAGCAAGGTCTTCATCGCCATATAGACCCCGCCCGCTTCGTGCATATCCTTGGCGACATATTGCCCGCCGGGCTTGAGGTCCGCGATATAGGGCGTCGATTTGAAGATCTCGGCGACGTCGAACAGGTCGAAATCTATCCCGCACTCGCTGGCCATCGCGGGTAGGTGAAGCGCCGCGTTGGTCGACCCCCCGGTGGCTGCAACCACCCTTGCGGCATTCTCGAACGCTGGGCGGGTGCAGATATCGCGCGGGCGCAGATTGCGTTCCAGCAGCGCCATGACCTGGCGCCCCGCTGCCACTGCAATTTCCTCGCGCGACCTGTAAGGTGCGGGCGTCATATTGCTGTTCGGCAAGGACAATCCGATTGCCTCCCCGACGCAGGCCATGGTGTTGGCGGTGAACTGGCCGCCGCAGGCACCGTGGCCGGGACAGGCGACCTTCTCCAGCGCGATCAGTTCCTGCAGGGGGCAGTTGCCCGCCGCGTGCTGGCCGACCGCCTCGAACACATCGACCACCGTCACATCGCGCCCATGGAAGGTGCCCGGCAGGATCGAGCCGCCATAGACGAAGATCGACGGCACGTTGAGCCGCAGCATCGCCATCATCATGCCGGGCAGGCTCTTGTCGCATCCAGCGAAGCCGACCAGCGCGTCATAGCAATGCCCGCGCACCGACAGCTCGACCGAATCGGCGATCACCTCGCGGCTGACCAGCGAGCTCTTCATCCCCTGGTGGCCCATCGCGATGCCGTCGGTCACGGTGATGGTGTTGAACCGGCGCGGCATCCCGCCCGCCTCGTTCACCCCCTGACGGCAGATATCCGCCTGAGCGTCGAGCGTGGTGTTGCACGGCGCGCTGTCGTTGCCCGCGCTGGCGATCCCGACGAAGGGGCGGGCGATCTCTTCCTCGGTCAGGCCCATCGCATAGTAGTACGAGCGGTGCGGCGCGCGTTCCGGGCCGACCGAAACGTGGCGGCTGGGCAGGCGGGATTTGTCGAACTTGGCGGTCATCGGCCCCTCTTGGTGTGTCGCCTTGCCATCGCGGCGATGCATGGCCCGGTCAAGCGAGACGAACTTTGGCCCGCCCTAGCCGCGCTGCAACTGCTGCACGATCCGATCGAGCAGCGGCGCGATCAATGCCGTCCAGCGCGACTGCCCGGTGGCATCGCCGATCAGGTCCTGCCGCACCTCCAGCCCGAAATAGGGGATGCCGTTCGCTTCGGCATGGCGGTTCATCGTCGCATTGAGCAGCTTGCCCGAATACGGTAGCTGGTCTCCGACAATCAGTCCCTCATTCTCCAGCAAAGGGATCGCCAACCGAGCGGCGCGCTCGTCTTCGTTGTAGAGCACGCCGCAGTGCCACGGGCGCGGCTCGTCGCTGCTGGCCAGCTGCGGGGTGAAGCTGTGCAGCGAGAGGATCAGCGCCGGGGGATGCTCCGCCAGCAGCGCCGCCAGCGCTTGGTGATAGGGGCGGAAGCACCGCGCCAATCGCGCTTCTCGCGCGGTATCGCCGAGCCTGTTGCCGCGGATCGCATGGCCGTCGCTGGTTGCGGGAATGGTGCCTGGCTGGTCTTCGTCGCGATTGAAGTCGCACACCAGGCGGCTGACGTTGCCGAGAAAAGCGGCACATCCGGTGTCGCGCACCAGCAACGCGGCCACTTCGGCCACCCCGATATCGATCGCAATATGCTGTTCGAGCAGCGCTCGATCGATCCCGAGATCGAGATCGTCCGGCACCCGGTTGGAAGCATGGTCGGCAACGATGAGAACACCGCCCGCGCGTGGTGTGCCGTGGATGCTGTAGGCCTCGCTCACGCCTCTACCTCCATTCGCCCAGAGCCTGTCGAAGGGCAGGCGCGGCGCAGGTGCTTACACAGGCCCAGCACGAACGGGGGTCGCTCAAGCTGGTTCATCGCAGCGCCCCTGCCATCGTCCACCATTGGCTCGGCATCGCGGCCTGCGCCGCATCGCGCGCTTCAGCGGTGTCGTAGAGCGCAAAACAGGTCGCGCCCGAGCCGGGCATGCGGGCGAGCCACGGATCGGTGGATTGCAGCGCCGCAAGAACGTCGGCGATCACCGGGCAGAGCGCAATGGCGGGAGTTTCGAGATCGTTGCGCCCTTCCCTCGTGATCCGGCTCGCCGGGCCGTCAGAGAGAGCACCGCGATCCTCGCCATTCCACGCCTTGAACACCGGGCCGGTGCTCAGCGGCACGCGCGGGTTGACCAGCAGCACCGGGGTTCCGGAAAGGTCGTCCTCGACCTCGACCTGCTCGGTGCCGGTGCCGAGGCCGATATGGGTCCTGCTGCGCACACAAGCCGGCACATCCGCACCAAGCTTCGCCGCCCGCGCCTGCCAGTCGTCCGGCA
>JBGSPZ010000256.1:0-4102 GCA_041738375.1 Parerythrobacter sp.
GCTTCGTCGACGCGCCCGATTCGACCGGGCGCGACGACGGCTGGGGCAGCAACGTCCGCCGTGCGCGGCTGGGGGTGCAGGGCACCATGCCCGGCGGCTTCGGCTACAAGTTCGAAGTGGATGTCGCCAACAGCGATGTCAGCGTGACCGATGCCCTGATCTCCTACGAAGCGGGCGATCTCGAGGTCAGCGTCGGACAGTTCAACAATTTCCAGTCGCTCGAGGAACTGACCAGCAGCCTCCACACCAGCTTTATCGAGCGCGCCGCCTTCACCGATGCATTCGGCTTCGTCCGCCGGGTGGGCATCGGTGCGCAATATGCCAAGGGCGACGTGCTGATCCAGGCGGGCCTGTTCAGCGACAATATGGACACGCTTTCGAACGAGAACTGGAGCACGGATGGACGCGTCGTGTTCATGCCGAAGCTGGGCGAGGCCCAACTCCACCTCGGTGCTTCTGCTCATTATCGTTCCTACGAGGGCGGCAGCACCGTGCGCTATCGCCAGCGCCCGCTGGTCGCCTTTACCGACGAACGCTTCAT
This sequence comes from Parerythrobacter sp., assembly GCA_041738375.1. GTDB lineage: Bacteria > Pseudomonadota > Alphaproteobacteria > Sphingomonadales > Sphingomonadaceae > Parerythrobacter_A. Next base: position 542 of record JBGSPZ010000256.1, read on the forward strand.
CAGCACGGGCAATCTTGCCGCCGACAGCGAAACCGGGTTCGGGCTCGAGGGCGCGCTCATTTCCGGACCGTTCCACGCCGCAGCCGAGGCCTATTGGCAGAAGCTCGACCGGCCCGGAGCGCTGGCGAATGCGACCTTCTTCGGCGGCTATGCCGAGGTCGGCTATTTCCTCACCAAGGGCGATACGCGCGGCTACAAGTCCGGCGTGTTCGACCGGGTGAAGCCGGCAAATCCGGTCGGCAAGGGCGGCATGGGGTCGGTGCAGGTCAACCTGCGCTACGATTATCTCGACCTCGTCGATGCCGGGATCGTGGGCGGCAAGCAGAACGGGCTGTTCCTCGCCCTCGCGTGGAAGCCGACCGACTACACGCTGCTGCTCGCGAACTACGGCAGGCTCGAATACGACGACGCGGTGTTTGCGACCGCCAGCGGCGATCGCTCCTACGACGTCGACAGCTTCGGCCTGCGCGCCCAGATCGACTTCTGAATTTTGTCACACGCGTGTCACACATGCCGCTTATGCGGCAGCCAATCTAATCCAGCAGGGACCCCACAATGAAACTCACCAAGGCTTTTGCATTCGTTGCCCTTTCGTCGCTCGCGCTTGCGGCATGCGATAACGCCGGCACCGGCGGCGGTACGCGCGAATCGGTCAAGGCCGTCGGCTCGTCGACTGTCTTCCCCTTTGCCAAGGCGGTGGCCGAAGGCTTCGTTGCCGCGACCCCGGGCTTTGCGTCGCCGGTGATCGAATCGACCGGCACCGGCGGCGGGATCAAGCTGTTCTGCGCGGGCGTCGGCCCCAACACCCCCGACATGGCGAACGCTTCGCGCCGGATGAAGAAGAGCGAGTTCGACAGCTGCGCCGCCAACGGCGTGAAAGATATCGTCGAGCTCCAGATCGGCAACGACGGCTTGGCCTTCGCCTCGGCCAAGGGCGGCCTGCAACTCAACCTGACCCCGGAAATCGTCTACAAGGCAATCGCTGCCAAGCCGTTCGGCAAGCCGCAGACCGCGAAGACCTGGGCCGATGTCGACCCCTCGCTCCCGGCCGAACCGATCCTCGTATACGGCCCGCCGTCCACCTCGGGCACCCGCGATTCGCTCAAGGAACTGGTGCTCGAGGTCGGCTGCCAGACCGATCCGGCGATGAAGGCGCTCAAGGAATCGGATGAGGACGCTTACGACAAGACCTGCACCGATGTGCGTGCCGACGGTGCCTATGTCGATCAGGGCGAGCAGGATAACCTGATCGTCCAGAAGATCGTCGGCAACCCCAAGGCCGTCGGCGTGTTCGGCTACTCCTTCCTCGAGGAAAACCTCGACAAGGTGCAGGGCCACACCATGAATGGCGCCGCGCCGACCTACGACAATATCGCCAGTGGCAATTACCCTGCCTCGCGCGCCATGTTCGTCTACATCAAGAAGGCGCACCTCGACGCCATTCCGGGCCTCAAGGAATTCATCGCCCAGTGGCCGAAGATGTGGAAGGCCGATGGCCCGCTCGCCAAGATCGGCCTGATCGCCAGCGCACCCGAAGTGATGAGCGCAATGGAAAAGGCAGCCACCGAATATCCGGTGCTCGACGGCAGCACGCTGAAGTAACCGGTCTCGCTCCTCCGGGCGGACCAAAGAAAAGCGCCCCGGGATCGAATCCCGGGGCGCTCTTTCGTTTTGCCATAAATCGCGGGCCTGGAGCCCTAGAAGTCGACGCTCACCCTTGCGTAGAGGAAGCGCCCGCTGAAGCCGAAGGGCGACTGCGAGGAGTAGGGCAGGAAGCTGTTGTTGAGCCCGAAATTGACCCCGCCCACGGTGCCGAACGGCAGGCGGTCGGGATATTCGTCGAGCAGATTGTTCGCACCCACCGCCAGCTGGACCTGCTCGAGCGGGTTGAACCGTACCTCCAGGTCGACCACCCATTTGGGCGACAGGGTGATATCGCCCGGCGCGTCGCCCTTGCCGACATTGACGTCGTTGCGGATCTGCGGATTGGTGTTCGAGGATGGCAGGCCATTGACCGTGGCCGTGGTCACCCCGTCGGGCAGGAACACGCTGCCGAAACGGTTGGCGTTGAGCGACAGGCCGAACGGTTCGCGTTCCCACGTCAGGCCGAGGTTGAGCTTGTTCGACGGTTGGCCGTCGGTCAGGCGGAAGCTTTCCTGCCGCGCAAACAGGCGGTCGGCGGTGAAGCCGCTGAATATCCGCCGGTCGGTGATCGAGGTGTCGTTGATATTGTAACCCGCATTGAGTGTAAGCCGCCCGCCCGCGACGTCGGGCAGGCGATAGCTGCCGACGATGTCGAGCCCTTCGGTGCGGGTATCGATCCCGTTGGTGAAGAAGCGCGCCGAAGATCCGGCGACGCCTGCCGCCTGCAACAGCGCGACCACATCCGCGCCGGTCAGGTTCTCGGTCAGCACGATCCGGTCGCTCAGTTCGATGTTGTAATAGTCGACCGTGATGTTGAGCCCGTCGACCATGTTGAACACCAGGCCCGCCGACAGGTTGACCGATTCCTCGGGTTCGAGCGGCTGCGAGCCCAGCGCAATCGCGATGGGCGAACTGACCGGAAAGGTCCCGATCTCGATCAGCTGACCGCCGACGTTGTTGGTCGAGGTGGTCGAGAAGAACTGTTGCGCCATCCCCGGCGCGCGGAACCCGGTCGATGCCGAGCCGCGCAGGGCAAGGCCGTCGATCGGTTCGAACCGCGCCGCGATCTTGCCATTAATGGTGTCCCCGAAATCGGAGAAGTGCTCGTAGCGTCCTGCAACCTGCACGTTGAACTGGTCCGAGAGATCGGTATCGAGCTCTGCGTAGGCGGCGAAGCTGTCGCGCGAGACGTCCACCGCGGTGGTCGGCGAGAAGCCGGGGAACACCTGCGCGCCCGGTGCGGAACCGTTGCTGAAGAAGAACGGACCCGCGACATAGCTGCCCAGTTCGCCCGGGCGGATTTTGTAGTTTTCGTTGCGCCATTCGCCGCCGAGCGCGAGCGAGGTTTCGCCAATCCCGAGATCGATCGAACGCTGCGCGTCGAAATTGACCGCAGTCTGGCCCGAACGCAGCCCGCCCGCGTCGAATTCGGTCGGGCTAACGTTGCCGCCGAGCGACGCGTTCCAGGTGTTGGTGATGCGGTAGTCGAGCCGGTTGGAGCCGTAGCCGACAGAGAAATCGAGGTTCCACCCGCTCGCCTCGCCGCGCACGCCCAGCGTGCCCGCGATATCCTCGATGTCGCTGTTGATCAGGGGCAGGAAGCCATCCGGGTAAAACGGGGTGCCGCCGTTGGCGAAGTCGGTGTTGCGGGCATCGAGCGCGCGGCGATAGAACCCTGCGCCATTGCCCTTGCGCTTGCCATAGCTGCCGAAGGTGTAGATCTCGAACGCATCGCCCAGATCGGTCCCGGCGTTAAGGAACAGGTTGAAATCCTCCGACTTGCCGTCGCCGAAGCGGTGGGCGTAGCGGTTGAAGGTCGTCTCGCGCGGATCGCCCGTCCCGGCATAATTGCGGCGGATATCGGGGCCCGAACGGTTGGTCGGGTCGCGGTCCTTGTATTCGGCGGTCACATTGACA
>JBGSPZ010000322.1:0-3041 GCA_041738375.1 Parerythrobacter sp.
CCACGGCCAGCGCCTGCCACGCAATCGCCAGTGCATGCGGCCACAGGCTCTCGCTCTGCGCGGCGCGCGCGAGCATCGCGAAGGGGGAACTGAACGGGAAGATCGCCGCCGCCAGCTCCATCGTCGAACCGGGGTTGGCCATCGCATAGCTGGCAAAGAAGAACACCAGCAGCTGCATCATGGTGACCGGCATCGACAGGGTCTGCACCTCGCGCACGGTGGCCGCCATCGAACCGATCGAGAGGAACAGCGAGCCGAGGATCAGGTATCCCATGGCGAAATAGATCACCGCGAAGGCGAAAAACATCGGCCAGCCGACGGCCGGCGCGGCAAAGCTCGCCATGTCGTATCCGCTGCCGAGATAGATCACGCTGCCGACCGTGCCCCACACCGCGATCCCGACAAAGGACACCGCGAGCATGGCGAACAGCTTGCCGAGGAACACCGCATCCATCGGGATCGCTGCGGCGAGCACCTCAATGATCTTGTTGCCCTTCTCCTCGACCAGGTTCGACAGCACCATGCCGCTGAGCAGCATGGTGAGCAGGAACAGCAGCATCTGCCCGGCCTGCGCGGTCTGCACGCGGTTGCGCTTGACGTCGGCGGCGCTGGTGACGACTTCCTGCGTTGCCACCTTGGGAAAACTGCTGGGCGAGGTGCCGTTCGCAGTTGCCGCGACCAGGCCCACCGCGCCGCGAAAGCGCTCCATCTGGTCGCTCGGCGCGGTCAGCACCGGTGCGTCTGGTGTGCCGCTGACGATCGCCGCATAGTTGCCGCGTCGTTCGCGCAGGATGGCCTCGGGCTGCATTGCGGCATCGCCGCCTTCGAGCGCAACCATCGGCGGAAGGGCGATCCCCGCTTCCTCGCGCAGCCTTTTGGCTGCATCGATCATCGCCGTGCTTTGCGCCGCGTCCATCTGGACGCCGATCTCGATCGCTGCCGCCTGCTGCTGGACCTTGCTGCCGATCCCGCCGGCGAGACCGCCGACCACGATCGGGAACAGCGGCCCGAGCAGGAAAAAGATGAACGCGCGGCTGAACAGGATGGCGAGGAAATCGCGCCGCGCGACGACCCAGGCGGCCTGCAGCGTGGTAAGCCGCGCGGTGGCGGTGCCGGTGGAACTGCTCATCGGTTCGCCTCCGCGGCATTGTCGGCTTCGAGTGCGCGCGCCGCCGCTTCGCCCGCGATATGGACGAAGGCATCGTGCAATCCGGCGCGCTCGATCGACAGCGAGAGGATGCCCGCCTCGCCGTCGATCAGCGCCTTGAGCAGGCTCTCGATTCCCGCTTCGGGCAGCGAGAAGTGGAAGAAGTCACCCTCGCGCCGCGCATCCTGCGGCAGGGCGGAAAGCCATGCGCCTTCGCGCGCGCGGGTTTCCAGCCGGACCTGCGCCGGGATCCGGTCACGCGCTGCCTCGACGCTGCCGGCATAGGGCACCTTGCCCCCGGCGATGATTGCCACACCTTCGCACAAGCGTTCGGCGTGGTGGATCACGTGGGTCGAGAAGATCACCGTGGTGCCGCCTTCGGCAAGCTCACGGATCATCCGTTCGAGCTTGCCCTGATTGATCGCATCGAGCCCGCTGAACGGCTCGTCGAGCACCACCAGCTTCGGGCGGTGGACCAGCGTGCCGAGCAGCTGGACGGTCTGCGCCTGCCCCTTCGACATCGCGCGGATCTGGCGCTCGATCGCAAAGCCCATGCCATGGTTTTCGAGCAGTTCGGCCCCACGCCTGCGCCCTTCGTCCAGCGGCAGGCCGCGCAGCGCGCCCATGAAAGCGATCGCCTCGACCCCTTTCATCGCAGGATACAGTCCGCGCTCTTCGGGAAGATAGCCGATCAGCTTGGCGATTTCATGCGGACGGTCGTGCCCGAACACCCGGCGCACACCTGCGTCGGGATCGATGATGCCGAGCAGCATGCGCAAGGTCGTGGTCTTGCCCGCGCCATTGGGACCGAGGATGCCGTAGATCGCGCCCTCGCGCACCGAGATATCGACCCCGTCGACCGCCAGCGTGCTGCCGAAGCGCTTGACCAGCCCCCTTGCCTCGATGGCGAGCGGATGGGCAGTCTCCTCCGGCATGTCGGCGTCCACCCGGTTGTCCTTCGTCGATGTATCGCTTAGCGGCATGTCCATCCGCGCCGCCTAGCCTGTGCGTGTGAACGGGAGGTGCCGCAAACGTGGTTAACGCGCCGGTCATAGACGCGCTTAAGCATGATCTGAAAGCGGAAGCTGCGCGGCTCGGTTTTGCGGCGGTCGGGTTTGCGCCCGCGACGGACGATCCCGAGCAGGCGAAACGCCTGCGCGAATGGCTCAATGCCGGCAACCACGGGACGATGCAATGGATGGAGGACCGCGCCGAGGTGCGGCAGGGCCCGCAGTCGATGTGGCCCGAAGCGCGAAGCGTGATCGCGCTCGGCATGAGCTATGCGCCCGAGGTCGACCCGCTGGCGCTGGAGGGCAAGCCCGAGAAGGCCCGCATTTCGGTTTACGCGCAGGGCCGCGATTACCACGATGTGGTCAAGAAGGCGCTCAAGGCGCTGGCGCGGTGGCTGGTGGCCGAAGCGAGCAAACGCGATTTGGGCGAGCCCGCGCTCAAGGTCTTCGTCGATACCGCCCCGGTGATGGAAAAGCCGCTCGGGCAGGCGGCGGGTCTGGGCTGGCAGGGCAAACATTCGAACCTCGTCAGCCGCGCGCACGGCAGCTGGCTGTTTCTCGGGGCAATCTACTGCACCCTCGAATTCGCGCCCGACGATCCGCACGAAGATCGCTGCGGATCGTGTAATGCGTGCCAGATCGCCTGCCCGACCGACGCGTTCCCGCAGCCCTATGTGGTCGATGCAAGGCGGTGCATTTCCTACCTCACGATTGAGCACAAGGGGCCGATCCCGGAGGAATTCCGCGCCGCGATGGGCAACCGCATCTACGGCTGCGACGATTGCCTGGCGGTGTGCCCGTGGAACAAGTTCGCCGAAGCGTCCGCGCGCAACAAGGCCTTCGCGCCGCGCGCGGATCTGATCGCGCCGCCGCTCGCCGAACTG
>JBGSPZ010000339.1:0-2185 GCA_041738375.1 Parerythrobacter sp.
CGAGCGCCGCGCCCCGTACGGGCCTCGAGGCGGCGGTTATCGCTGTCCGCTCCTTCTGCGGGACGCAGATCAAGCGGGTGCGCGAAGATCGCGTCCGCACCGCGACCGACGGGCTGAAGGGCGATGCCGCCAAGGCCGCCGAAGATCGCGCGATCCGTGCTCTCAATGACGAGATCGCGCTTGCCATTGCCAATTTCACCGGACTGACATTGTAGACCATGCTCAAAATCACCGACCTCCATGCCGAGATCGACGGCAAGAAAATCCTCAACGGCCTCACGCTCGAAGTTGCTGCGGGCGAGATCCATGCAATCATGGGTCCGAACGGCGCGGGCAAGTCCACGCTCGCCTATGTGCTTGGCGGCCGCCCGGGCTATGAAGTGACTGGCGGCAGCGTCACCTTCAACGGCGTCGATCTGCTCGACATGGAACCGCACGAACGGGCCGCTGCCGGGCTGTTCCTCGGTTTCCAATATCCGGTCGAAATCCCCGGCGTGTCGAACGTCCAGTTCCTGCGCGAGGCGCTCAATGCCCAGCGCAAGGCGCGCGGCGAGGAACCGCTGTCGGGCGGCGAGTTCCTCAAGCTGGCGAAGGCAAAGGCCGGGCTGCTCAAACTCGACATGGACATGCTCAAGCGCCATGTGAACGTCGGCTTCTCGGGCGGCGAGAAGAAGCGCGCCGAGATGGTCCAGATGGGCATTCTCGATCCGGCCTTCGCCGTGCTCGACGAGACCGACAGCGGCCTCGACATCGATGCGCTGCGGATCGTCGGCGAAGGGATCAACACGATCATGCGTGATCCGGCCAAGGGTGTACTGCTCATCACCCACTACCAGCGGCTGCTCGATGTGGTGCGGCCGGACAAGGTTTCGATCCTCTCGCAAGGCCGCATCGTCCAGACCGGCGGGCCTGAGCTTGCGCTGCGGCTGGAGGAAGAAGGCTACGACGCGGTGATGGCGGGAGCAGACTGAGCCATGTCCGATCTCACGCAAGCCACGCTTAGCGAGTTGCAGCGCAGCTTCCGCGACGGCAGCACAAATTCGATGCCCATTGCAGGCATGGTGTGTTGGGCCGCGCTTGGCATCGCCGGACTTTTCATCAGCGAAAAGGCGATCGCGACGGGCGCGCTCTACATCATGATGGGGGTGTTACCGTTGGCTGCGCTGCTGGAAAAGCTCAAAGGCCGCAACCTCTTCAGCGGCGGCAATGACCCGCTGACCAAGCTGTTCCTGCAGTCGATTGCCGCAATCGCCATCGTCATACCGGTGGTGGTTATCGCAGCAAACGAGGCCAACGCACCGCTGGTGATTGTCCTCGGCATGGCATTGTTCACGGGAGCGATCTGGATCCCCTATGGCTGGGCCGCGAATGATCCGGTCGGCCTGCGCCGAGCGCTGCTTCAAGCGGCAGGGTCCTATGCTGCATATGCGGCCGCCCCGGCCCCATATACTGCCAGCGCAATCTGTGCTGTGGTGGTGGCTTGCTACGCGTATGTCTTGGTGGCAGCAAAGCCGATGGGAAAGTCTGCATGAGCAATCTAGCGACGCGCCCCACCATCAAGGATGAATCGTGGCGCTACGCCGATGGCGCATGGCTGGCGCAGGCGCCGGTTGACTGGCTCAACCATTGGGGCACGGTCGAAGTGCCGCCGGGCGAGACGAAGCATGTCAACACTTTCCACCATTCCGGCCCGCAGGCGAGCGGCGGATCGGTCCACCGGACCCGCATCCATGTCGGCGCAGGCGGGCGCTACGAGCACTTCGAGATCAATGCGATGACCCTCGAATACAGCCGCATCGAGCTCGAAGTGACGCTGGAAGAAGGCGCGCATTTCGAATTCGGCGCGGTGACCATCGGGCGCGCCAATGCCCGGCAGGAATTCGTCACCCGGGTGATCCACCAGGCGCCAAGTGCAACCTCCAATCAGGTGGTGCGGGCGGTGCAGGGCGGGCATTCGGTCGGCAACTATCTCGGCCGGATCGAAGTCGCGCGCGATGCGCAGAAGACCGATGCGGCGCAGAATTTCCGCGCTATCCTGCTTGACCGCGGGGCGAGCGCCAATGCCAAGCCCGAACTCGAAATCTTCGCCGACGATGTGAAGTGTGCGCATGGGGCGGCGATCGGCCAGCTCGACCAGGCGGCCGCCTATTACATGGCCGCGCGCGGCATCCCGCCGGAAGCGGCG
>JBGSPZ010000435.1:0-4032 GCA_041738375.1 Parerythrobacter sp.
CAATTCGCTCACCAACGCGCCCAAGGCACGCGGGCGCTGGGGCGAGCGGGCGCTGCAGAACCTGCTCGAACAATGCGGCCTTGCCGAGCACACCGACTTCGCCATGGAGCATTCGATCGACACCGAGGACGGCCGGCTGCGCCCCGATGCGATCGTCCGGATTCCCGGCGGCAAGATGCTGGTGATCGATTCCAAGGTTTCATTGAACGCCTATCAGGAGGCGTTCGAAGCCAGCGACGAGGAGATCCGTGCGCGGGCAATGGGCGATCATGTCCGCTCGATGCGCAATCATGTCCAGACGCTCGGCACGAAGAGCTACCAGAGCCAGTTCGAAGAAGCTCCCGACTATGTGGTGATGTTCGTGCCCGGCGAGCATTTCGTCGCCGCCGCGCTCGAACACGATCCCGAGCTGTGGAACTTCGCCTTCGACAAGAGGGTCTTGCTCGCCACTCCTACCAATCTGGTGGCGATTGTCCGGACCGTGGCGCAGGTCTGGCGGCAGGACGGCCTCGCGCGCGAGGCGCAGGAGATCGGCCGTATGGGTGCCGAGCTCTATGAGCGCCTCGCCACGGCAGCCGAACATTTGAAGCGCGTGGGCGGCGGACTCGAAAGCGCGGTCAACAATTACAACAAGTTCGTCGGCTCTTTTGAGAGGAATGTGCTCTCCTCCGGCAAGCGCCTCGCGGAAAAGGGCATCGAGATCGGCAAACGCGAGATTGACGAGGTGCCGCTGGTGGAAAGCGCGCCGCGCTACACCGCCGGGGATGTGCTGGCCGATGATACCGCTCGGGATACCGACTGACGGCGCGCAAGGCGGAACGGGTGAGTTGCGGTTTCGTTGGGTGGAGGAACGCACACGGGACACGGGAGAGATACCATGCGCATGATCCGATCTTCGGCGATGTGGCTTGCGCCGGTTGCCTTGGCCACGCTGGCTGCCTGTTCGGGCTCCGACTCGGCGCCGACCGCATCCGGCCAGTCGTCCGAGGGTGTGTTTCCCGACCAGCCAGAGCCCGAACCCGCCGGCCGCTTCGCACCGCGCAACGAATGCGTCGAACTGCCGGGCGCCAAGCTGTTCTTCGTCGATCTGGGCAAGGCGGTGCGCGGCCGGGACGCCGATGCGCTGTTGAAGCTCACGGCAGCCGATGTGAAGCTGGATTTCGGTGGCGGCGGCGGGCTGACCACGTTCAAGGAGCGCCTGGCCGACAAGGACGGCAAGCTGTGGGAAGAGCTCGAAGAGCTGCTCGATCTCGGCTGTGCGGTGGATGAGGGCGGGGACATGGTCCTGCCCTGGCTGTTCGCGCAGGACCTTGGCGTGGACGATCCGTTTTCCACCATGATCACGCTCGGACCCGAAGTAGCCATGCGCGAGCGCCCTGAAAAATCCGCCCCGGTGATGGAAACGATCGCTTGGGATACGGTGCAACTGGCCGAAGGCTTCGATCCCGCGGCGGAATTCGCCGCCGTTACCAGCCGTAGCGGCAAGACCGGTTTCATCGCCAATGCCATGCTGCGCTCTCCGGTCGACTACCGCCTGTATATCGCGCGCGAGGGCAATCGATGGCAGATCGTCAGCTTCGTCGCGGGCGACTGATTCTCCGCTTGGCGCGCTCGACGCGCCGCGCGCACAAGCCATCATATGATAAGGTGAGTGCGATCCCGGCCGCTATAAGGCGCGGCTCGGGAGACGCCGTTTGCGACACTACAAGCTGATCTATCGGAACCCGGACGGGGCCGGAACCTTGGAACATGCCTTCGAGGCGCTGTCGCTCGACAATGCGCTCGAGGTCGCCAAGCGCCTGGCGGTGGGCGAATGGGCCGAATTGTACCAGGATAACGTCGCGGTCTGCCGCATGCAGCTGGTCGACAGCAGCGAGTTGTGGCGGATCGTCGGTGCGAACCGCGGCCCCTAGCCAACCTTCGATATGCCGATTGTTTGATGCACGAGACAGAGGTCGATGGACGCTATCCCCTCGGATCGCACCATCGGTCTCGCCCCGCCGGGGATCCACCATCCCGGCGGGGCAAGCATCGGCTCTGGGTCAAGCGTCTTCGGTGAACCACCCGAGGTCCAGATCCGCGTAGCGGTCGGTAAACTGGCCGATCTCGATCAGGGCGGGTTTGTCGAGAATCTCGATCGCCTTGCCGTGGCGGGAGATTGTGCCAACTTCGACCAGTTCCTTGAGCAGCCGGTTCACCTGGACATCGGTCAGCCCGATCGCATCGGCGATCTGCGATTGGGTGAGGCCCAGCGAAAAACTGTCGCCCGGCGGATTGTGCAGCAGGCTTTGCCGTGCATCGATTTCAAGGATCAGCGCGGCAAGCCGCGCCAGCCCGCGCGTCCGCCCGATCGATACCAGCCGATCGGTGAGGATGGCATTTTCCATCGCCGCAAAGGTGTAGAACACGGCCGCAATCCGCGGCATGGTCGAAAAAGCCTCCACCAGTTTGCGGCGAGGGAAAATGAACAGGTCGGCGGCCGAGCTGGTGGTAATGTTGTGGGTCGCGCGGTCGAACGGAATGTTCGCGGTCCCGACGATGTCGCCGGGGAAATAGAGGCGGGTGATTGCGCGGTCTCCGCCCGGCAGATCGACCGAAGCGAACAGGCAGCCCTTGTCGACGATGAACAGCTGGTCGGGCTCGTCGAGCTCGCCGATGACGAGCGCGGTTCCCGCCGCATAATGCCGCTTGGTGGTGGACAGGTTGCGGATCGTCGCTTCCTCGTCAGCCCGCAAGGGCACGATCCTGCCGTACTTCGCCAGCACATCCCGCATCTGTCGACCCCTTTGCAAGCGCATTCGCCAGCCTGGCGATGACACTTTCCCGACCCGGGCATTAGTGCGATCGGCGAGCCTATTCAATCCGTTGCTGGAAGGGTAGCGAGCACTTCGTAAGCCAGCACCGCCGCGGCGACTGCCGCGTTGAGACTGTCGGCCCGCCCGTTCATCGGCATGGTCACCCGCAGGTCGCAGGCTGCTTCGTAGTCCTCGGGCAGGCCCTGCGATTCATTGCCGACGAGGATGAAACACGGCGCGGTATAGGGCGCACCGCGATAGGGCACGGCATCACGCAGGCTGGCGGCGACCAGTTGCCCGTCTCCCGCCCGCAGCCAGGGCAGGAACTCCTGCCACCGCGCCATCGCCACCTGCTGGGTGAACACTGCGCCCATGCTGGCTCGGACGGCCTCTACGCTGAAGGGATCAGCGCAGTCGTCGATCAGGATCAGCCCGCCGGCCCCGACCGCGTCGCCGGTGCGCAGCATGGTGCCCAGGTTGCCCGGATCGCGCAATGCCTGCGCCACCAGCCAGATGTTCGATCCCGATCGGTCGAGCGCGTCCAGCGAGGTGTCGAATTCCGCGAACACGCCCGCCACCGCCTGCGGATTGTCCTTGCCGGTGATCTTGGAGAGGATGTCGGCCGAGGTCTCGATCACTTCGCCTCCGGCATCGAGCACCGCAGATTCCAGCGCGGCCAGTAAGGGGTGCGGATCGCGCCGTTCGGCCATCACCAGCATCTCCGGCACCCGGCCGCATTCGCGCGCGTCGGTCAGCAGGCGCAAGCCTTCGGCGAGGAACTTGCCCGCCGCCTTGCGGTGCTTCTTCTCGCGCAGCGAGCGGAGATACTTGACCGCGGGGTTCGAAAAGCCGGTGATCTGGCGCCGCATGGGTTTCAACCGCCCTTTGCGTCCTTCGAGACGGGCTCAGACTGCGTCTTCGCCCTCCTCGGGATGAGCGGGGGGTTATCTTCAGCCCCGCTCATCCTGAGGAGCGAGGTCCTGAGCTAGTCGAAGGGGCGAGCGTTTCGCAGGACATCACTCTTCGCCGAAGCCGTTCTCTACCAGGGCCGCAAGGTCGGCCAGCACCGCTTCGGCATTGTCGCCCGAGACGATCACCTCGACGGTGTCGCCCTTGGCTGCGCCGAGCATCATCAGACCGAGGATCGAACCGCCGCCCGCCTCGTTCGCGCCCTTGGCCACGCGGACCTGCGTCGCCCCGTCGAGCTCCGCCACCGCGCCGACGAACTTGGCGCTGG
>JBGSPZ010000063.1:0-6726 GCA_041738375.1 Parerythrobacter sp.
GCGCGCGATGGCAAGGGGCTCAAGGTGCCCGGCAGCTACGCCAATTCGGTGCGCTGGGAACTGCCGGAGTAGGGAGGCCTAGCGGCTCGCGCCCTCGGACTTCGCCGTGTCGAGCTTCTCGGCCGGCGAAGTCCCGGCTGCATCGGGCACGGTCCAGATCAGCACATTGGCCACGCCGACCGCTGCCAGCACCAGCATCAGCAGCGCCTGCTGGCGCGCGCCCCGGCGAAAGGCGAAAATCGCCGCACCGACCAGCACGATGGCAGCGAGCACGACGAGCGAAAGCACGGTATCCATTTTCACAGGACTATTCTCTAATCCCGCTGCGGAAAAGAGCCTTTCATTCGAAACAATTCGGAGCTAGCTCCATTGTCGATCCAGCAACAACAACAAGGAGCGGGTACATGGGTATTTTCAGCAGCATCAAGAACGCGATTTTCGGCTCGAAGGCAGAGGCGGCCGAGGTCAAGCCAGCAGCACCCGCGCCAACCGCCACCGCCACCGCCGCTCCGGCAAAGCCTGCGGCCATTTCCGAAGTCGACGTGGCCGCCCGCTTCGATGCGATGGAGGGAGCGGACAAGCTCAACTGGCGCACTTCGATCGTCGACCTGCTGAAGCTGCTCGGCGTCGACCCGAGCTTCGCCAACCGCAAGGAACTGGCCGGCGAACTGGGGGATACGAATTATTCGGGTTCCGCAGACGAGAACATCTGGCTGCACAAGAAAACGATGCAGGAAATTGCCAAGAACGGCGGCAAGGTTCCGGCTGAATTTCTCGACTGATCCACCTGTCGAAATCAACGTCGCAAAGGGCGGGCCGCAAGGTCCGCCCTTTCCTTTTGTCGAGCAGGTCTTTGCACAGACAATGCACCTGTGTGTTCCGATTCCCTCCTCTGCTTGTCATCCCCGCGAAGGCGGGGATCCATGGCGGAGTTCGTCCGATGGATTCCCGCCTTCGCGGGAATGACAGAGAAGGCCAGGAGCGGTTTGCGACGGGTGGGCCATGTTGATAATGGCACCGACGCCACCGCTTTGCAGCTTTGACACGCGCCCGCGCCCGCGCCACACAAGGGCATGACCACACAGACCTTCAGCATCACCCGTCGCCAGGCCCTCGCCGGGCTTGGCGCGACGACCGCGCTCACGCTTGCCGGGTGTGCTCCGACCGGACCGCTGGCGGGCAATGTGCCGGCCGCATCCACCGCCAATGGCCTGCGGCCCGATGTCGACAATTTGTTGGTCGATATCGCCTATCGCCTGCTGCAGCACGAGCCCGAACGGGCCACCGGCCTGGGGGTCGATACCGGCGCCCATGCCGGTTTGCGGGCACGGCTGGAAGACCAGTCTCCCGCCGGGCAGGAAGCCTTTGCCGCCACGCTGCGCGATGATCTGGCACTGATCCGGAGCATCGATCGCACCGGGCTCGACACCGGCACGCTGACCGATCTCGAAGTGGTCGAAAGCTGCTACGATATCGCGCTGCAGGGATTTGCCCTGCCCTATGGCGATGTGCCGGTCGGCAGCTGGCGCACCGCCCCCTATGTCGTGATCCAGAACGTCGGCAGCTATCTCGACCTGCCGAGGTTCATGGACTCCACCCACCCGCTCAAGACCGACGACGATGCCGAGGCCTATGTCGCGCGGCTCGAAGCGGTTCCCGGCGTGCTGGCGGGCGAACTCGAACGGATGCAGGCAGCCCGCGCGATGGGCGTGGTGCCGCCCGATTTCCTGCTCGCCAAGGCGATCAATGCGATGCAGGCGACAATCAAGGACGCGATGGAAGGCGGCGCGCTGGCCGAACCCGTGCTGCGTGAATCGCTGAACTATCCCGGCGTCGCGCGGATCAATGTGAACCGTGCGCTCGATATCGTGAAGACAAAGATCGCGCCTGCGCTCGAAGCGCAACTGGCCGAACTTTATGCCGAGCAGAAGGTCGCCGCCTCCGACCCCGGCATCTACGCCCGCCCGCGCGGCGAGGAGTTCTACGCCTGGGCGCTGCGTTCCAGCACCACCACCAACCTCACCCCCGACGAGATCCACCGGCAGGGGCTGGAGGAACTCGAATCGCTTCACGCGCGGATGGACCCGATCCTGCGCGAGATCGGCTACACCACCGGCACAGTCGGCGAGCGGATGCAGGGGCTGGCGCAGGACGAGCGCTACAAGTTCGCCGAGGGCGATCCGGGCCGAGCGGAGATCATGGCATTCCTCGAAGAGCGGGTGGCATGGATCAAGGCGCAGATGCCGCGCGCGTTCAACACGCTGGTCGATCCGAAGATGGAAATTCGCCGCCTGCCGCCGGCCGAGGAACCCGGCGCGCCCGGTGCCTACGGCGGCGCGGGGAGCAAGGACGGCAGCATCCCCGGGCGGATGTGGATCAACCTCAGAACCACCGACCTGCACCGCAAATACGACCTTGCCGATCTCGCCTATCACGAAACGATCCCCGGCCATGTGTGGGAGGGCGAATATTCCAACCGCCTGCCGCTGATCCGCTCGATCCTCGCCTTCAACCCCTTCTCCGAAGGCTGGGCGCTCTATGCCGAGCAACTGGCGGACGAGCTTGGCGCTTACGACGAGTTCAAGGTCGGGCGGCTCGGCTATCTCCAGTCGCTCGCCTTCCGCGCCTGCCGCATGGTGGTCGACACCGGGCTCCACGCCAAGGGCTGGAGCCGCCAGAAGGCGGTCGATTTCTTCGTCCAGCGCAATGGGTCGAAGGCGGAGGAAGTGGCGAGCGAGGTCGACCGCTATTGCAGCTGGCCGGGCCAGGCGACCGGCTACAAGCTGGGCCACAGCCGCATCACCGGCTTGCGCGCCGAGGCTCAGGCCAAGCTAGGCTCGGCTTACGACCTCAAAGCGTTCAACGACGCGGTGATCCTCGGCGGCAACGTACCGATGGACGTGCTGGCGAAGAATGTCGGGCGGTATATCGCAGGGGCGGAGGGCTAAGGCACTTACGACAACTCACCCGTCACCCCGGACTTGATCCGGGGTCCCGCTGCCTTTGGCGCCGCGCTTGAAGGACAGCGGGACCCCGGCTCGCAGGCCGGGGTGACGGGTAGAAGCTGGGTCGGCAAGAAACAGCACCCGCGGCTCATCCCCCGCCACGGACACACCCCCGCTTGCCTTTTGCGCCCTGCGCGCCAGTATTCGCGCCATGCCCAACACGCTCTATTTCGGCGACAACCTGCATGTGCTGCGCGAACACATCGCGAGCGAGAGCGTCGACCTGGTCTATCTCGACCCGCCGTTCAACTCGAACGCCAATTACAACATCCTGTTCAGATCGCCCGACGGCGACAGCAGCGAAAGCCAGATCGAGGCGTTCGAGGACACCTGGCACTGGAACGACAGCGCGGAGGATGCGTTCGACGAGGTGATGCGCAGCGGGAACACCGATGCCTTCACCCTGCTGCGGGCGATGCGCGAGTTCCTGGGTGACAACGACATGATGGCCTATCTCGCCATGATGGCGGTGCGGCTGATCGAACTGCACCGGGTGCTGAAACCGACCGGCTCGCTCTATCTGCACTGCGACCCGACCGCGAGCCACTACCTCAAGCTGCTGCTGGACGGGGTGTTTGGGGCAACGAGTTTCCGGAATGAGATTGTTTGGAAGCGAACGGGCGCACACGGCGGAGCGCGCCGTTGGGGGCCTGTCCATGACACGATCTTGTTTTACTCGAAGTCCAAAGACTTCATCTGGAACAAAGTCTTACAGGATTACGATCCCTACTACGTAGCCGACAAGTTCACAAAAGAGGATGATCGCGGCTTCTTTCAAGACATTTCGTTGACTGGCCCCGAAGTTAGGACTGGCGCATCTGGGAAGCCATGGCGAGGTTGTGACCCTACAGCCAAAGGCCGACATTGGGCACCGCCCGCCGAAGCCGGAAGGCTAATTTCCGGTTATGAGGCTATGGACTCCCAACAGAAGTTGGATGCGCTTGAGTCAGACAATCGCATCTACTGGCCGAAGCCCAAGAAGGGGCAGGAAGCGTTCCCACGAGTGAAACAGTATCCCGCCGATGGTCAAGCAATTCAGAGCGTTATTCAGGACATCGGTGCCCTCAACTCCCAAGCCCAAGAACGCCTCGGCTACCCCACCCAAAAGCCCCTCGCCTTGCTCGAACGCATCATCGCCGCCTCATCGAACGAAGGAGATGTGGTGCTCGATCCGTTCTGCGGCTGCGGCACAGCGGTCCATGCGGCGCAGAAGCTGGGGCGGCAGTGGGTCGGGATCGATGTGACCCATCTCGCCATCGGCCTGATCGAGAAGCGGATGAAGGATGCCTTCCCCGGCCTCGCCTTCGAGGTGAAGGGCCGCCCGCAATCGCTCAAGGCGGCGGAAGACCTGGCCAAGCGCGACAAGCACCAGTTCGAACTGTGGGCGCTCTCCGTGGTCGATGCCGACCCGTGGAAGGGCGGGCGCAAGGGGCCGGACGGCGGGATCGACGGGATCATCTGGTTCAAGCCCGACGGCAAGAAGACCGAGAAGGCGATCGTCGAGGTCAAGGGCGGAGCCACCGGGGTGAAGGATGTCGGCCGCCTCGCGCAGGTGATGGAGCGCGAAGGCGCGAAGATCGGCGTGCTGATAACCGCGCAATTGCCGACCCGCGCGATGGAGCGCGACGCGGCAGCGGTCGGCGTGTGGGAAAACGAATACACCGGGCGCAAGCATCCGCGCCTCCAGATCATCACGCTGGCCGAGCTGTTCCAGAACAAGCGGCCCGATATCCCGTGGGTCGACACGTCGTCGCAAAAACGCGCCAAGCGGGAAGAGACGGGCAAGCAGGGCAAGCTGCTGTAGGCGGCAGGTCCGCGCACCGCCGGTGCCGAACCCCCATCCCAACCCTTCCCCTACGGGAAGTGCTTTCTCGCAGGGTCGAATGGCGTAGTAGTTCGCAGCCTCACCTCACCTCCCCATGGGGAGGTGCCGGGGCGGGTCTTTGGCGCCCGATCGGGGCGGACCGGCGCAGACGGCAGGGCCTCCCATCCGGTGTCCCGGCAACCCTGCATGGCGCTCCGACCGCGAAGGGCCGTGCTACGGCAGGGAGAATATCACCGTGTCACGCCTGCCGGTCTACGCATAATTGCGTTGCGCAGGTTTACCAATCGTTCAATCTCCCAGCCGCAAGTCATAGCTCACCTCGTATTCCGCGCCGTCCTGCCGGATCGTGCGGGTGTGACGGCCGACCTCGGTCCCCGTCTCGATGGTCCCGATCTTGTCGTCGTCGCTGATGGTATCGTCTTCCCACAGGTTCAGGCTGATCGGAGCGATCGAGCTAAAGCTGCGATCGATGGTCCACACGTCGCCCTTGCCCATATCGTGCTTGCTGCCGGGCTTCTCGGGCCATCGATCGCCGGTGTTGGCGACCAGGTAGAGATTGTCGTCGCCCAAGCCCGAGGTCACCTTGATCGCGCGGATCTCCACATTCTCGACGATGAATCGCATCGGCTTGCCGGGGACGCTGCCTGCGGTGCGCGGGACGAGGTAGATCGGCGTCCCGGTCACGCTGGCGCTGACATAGGGGCGCTGTTCCTCATTGGTCGCGCGCAGCACATCGTCGCGCACTGATCCGCCGAGCAGTTGCAGCGGCAGGTCGGGTTCCGGCAGGCGTGCGGCGAGCGAGCGTGCGAAGGGCGAATTGCCGTCGGTCCCGTCCGCTGCGGTCTGGCCCGGGGCGGCGGCGAAGATCACGATGAAATCGTCCGCTTCGACCGGGGCCAGTCCGCGCGTGACTGCGCGGGTGCCGGTCTTCCAGCGATTGCCGAACGGGTTGTTGCGGCAGGCATCGAGCACAACCATGCGCACCTTGGCCCCCGCCATGCTGTCGGTCACGAGCGTCAGCTCGATCGCTTCGAACGGCAGGTCGCGATCGTTCTCCAGCCTGGCGTCGACCGGGATCAACCAGTTCTGCCCACGCCCCTCGATCCCGTGACCGGCGAAATAGACCATCGCGACGTCAGCGCCGTCGGCCTTGGCGGCAAAGCTGCGCAATGCGGCCTCGAACGCGTCCATTCCGACGTTCTCGACCACCGTCACATCGTCGAATTGTGCCTTGCGGGCGGCCTCTGCGACCAGCGCGGCGTCGTTCTTCGGGTTGTCGAGCGAGGTCGCGCTGGCATAGTCGGAGTTGGCGATGACCAGCGCCACCTTGCGGGCTTCGGCAGGCTGAGCGGCAAACGCCAGCGCGAACGCTGCAAGCACGACAAGAATCCGCATACCCATGCCCCCGTTTGTCTGCGGCCCGGAAGGCAGTCTAGCACAGTCCGGACGGGTACGCAGCCCGCCCGTTCCTGCGCCCCGATGGCTAGCGAACCATCCCCGCGACAACTTGCGTCAGGATGCCGCCGAGCGCACCGCCCAGTGCTCCGCTACCAGTATCGCCCGCCTGAGCACCGCCTTGCTGCCGGTTCATCATGTAGCCGACCACCGCCATGGCGAGGATCGGCAGCATCTTCTTGAGGATGTCCGAGCTGATCCCGGTCGATCCGGCGACTTCCTCGGCGACGCCGCGACTGACATCCTTGCTGCCGAAGATCTGACCGAGAATGTCGTTGCCCGGCTTGGTCGGAGTCGGATCCTGTTTCAGCACCGCATCGAGCAGGATGCCGCCCAGCGCGCCGCCCAGACCGCCGCCGAGTCCCCCGCCGCTAGATTGCGGGGGAGTGCCACCAAGTCCGCTTTGCGCCAGCGAGCCGAGAATATCGGCCAGACCGCCGC
>JBGSPZ010000084.1:0-5872 GCA_041738375.1 Parerythrobacter sp.
GGTCTGGCCGCTGCGAACCAACGTCTTCCTGCTCGGCTTCTGCAACGGGATTTTCGCGGTCGCGGCGATCGGCGCGATGATGGGGCTGGCGGGGGCCGGTGCAACCACCCGCGAAGGCATTCGCATGGGTGTGTGGGGGGCATCGCAGGCCATTGCTTTCGGCCTGGGCGGACTTTCGGGTGCGCTGGGCGTGGATATCGCGCGGCGCGCCCAAGCCAATGACGCGTACGCATTCCAGCTGATTTTCGCGATCGAGGCAGGATTGTTTCTGGTGGCCGCGCTGCTCGCGGTGCGGGCGACGACGCGGCAATTGCCGCGCTCAACAAGGATGGCACAGGCATGACCGAGGAATTCTTCGATGCGGTAGTGGTCGGCGGCGGCCCCTCGGGCGCGACTGCGGCCTGCGATCTTGCACATGCTGGCCGCAAGGTCCTGTTGCTCGACCGTGACGGACGGATCAAGCCGTGCGGCGGTGCCGTACCCCCGCGCCTGCTGGAGGATTTCGAGGTTCCTCTCTCGCTGCTGGTCGCCCGCGCGCGGTCGGCGCGGATGATCGCTCCGTCGGATCGCAAGGTCGATATGCCGGTAGGCGAGATCGGCTTTGTCGGCATGGTCGACCGCGACCAGTTCGATGAATGGCTGCGCGAACGCGCACGGCAGGCCGGGGCCGAGCGCCGCACCGGGACCTTCGACCATATCGAGCGCGACGACGGTGCGGGCCCGCTGGTCTGCTACCGCGAAGAGCGTGGCGGCGAGCTGCGCAAGATTCGAACGAAAGTGATCATCGGGGCCGATGGCGCGCGCTCGGCGGTGGCCCGCCAGAACATCCCCAATGCCGAACGCATGCCCTGCGTCTTCGCCTATCACGAGGTCATCCGCTCGCCGCAGAGCACGCCCGAAGGCTTCGATGCGGCACGCTGCGACGTGTTCTATCAGGGCAAGCTCTCGCCCGATTTTTACGCCTGGGTGTTTCCGCATGGCGAAACCTCGAGCATCGGTGTCGGCAGTGCGAACAAGGGTTTCTCGCTGCGCGGCGCGGTGAAGCAGATGCGCGGCGACCTCGGGCTGGAGCAGTGCGAGACCGTGCGCTGCGAAGGCGCTCCGATTCCCTTGAAGCCGCTCAAGCGGTGGGACAACGGGCGTGACGTGATCGTCGCCGGGGATGCGGCGGGCGTGGTCGCACCGGCATCGGGCGAGGGTATCTATTATGCGATGACCGGCGGACGCATGGTTGCCGAGGCGGCGAACGCTTTCATCGCCAGCGGCAACCCGGCGGCGCTCAAGCAGGCGCGGCGCCAGTTCATGCGCGAGCATGGCAAGGTGTTCTGGGTGCTCGGGATGATGCAGTATTTCTGGTACTCGAGCGACAAGCGCCGCGAGCGCTTCGTCGACATGTGCGCCGACAAGGATGTCCAGCAGCTCACCTGGCAGGCCTATATGAACAAGCGGTTGGTGCGGGCGAAGCCGCTTGCGCATCTCCGCATTTTCCTCAAGGACTGCGCGCACCTGGTGGGATTGAGGCCGATGCCGCAATGAGCAAAAGCTGGATACTGCCGGTCATTGTGGCCGGTGTTGTCGCTATCGGAATCGCGCTGCTGGGCATGACGGTGACCGATCTCGGTCCGTGGTACCAGGGGCTCGACAAGCCTGCCTGGAACCCGCCCGATCCGGTGTTCGGCATCGTGTGGACTCTGGTCTTCACCCTGACCGCGATCGCCGCCGTGACCAGCTGGCGCGCGGCGCGCGATGTGCGCACCGCCGACACGCTGATCGGCTTGTTCGCCTTGAACGGTTTCCTCAATATCCTGTGGAGCTTGCTGTTCTTTCGCATGCAGCGGCCCGACTGGGCTTTTGCCGAGCTGCTGCTGCTGTGGCTTTCGGTCGGCGCATTGATCCTTTTCTGCGGGCGCCAGTCACGCGTGGCGGGGCTGCTGCTCGTGCCCTACCTGGTGTGGGTAACGATTGCCGGCGCGCTCAACTGGCAGATCGTCGCGCTCAACGGACCCTTCGGCTGATCCGATGGACATGCAGGCGCTGTTCGCCAGCGGCCATGCGGTCGATATCGTGCTGGCGGTGCTGCTGGTCGAATTCGTCTGGCTGCGCATCAAGGGCGGCAATACGCTCGACATTGCGCTGATGCTGGCTCCGGCGGCGCTGATCCTGCTTGGCTTGCGGGCCGCATTGACCGGGGCGGACTGGGTGTGGGTTGCGCTGCCCCTGGCCGCGTCGTTTCCCGCGCATCTGGCAGACTTGTCCCGCCGCACGAGGCGGCGGGACTGATCATCGCCTATTCTATTCGGCAGCCGTAGTTGCTGCCGGTGCCGTTTCCGCAGCAACCGTAGCCGGAGCCGCTGCCGTCGGGCCCTTGAGCGCCGGATAGTCCTTGACCATCGGAGCTCCGCCGAGCGGCTTGTTCTTGCCGCGGTGGCAGGTTGCGCAGTTGACCTTGAAGGGGTCGCCCTCGCTGCCCAGCCGGTTGGCGGGGAAGACACTGGTCAGCGGCGTGATGTAGTTGCCGTTGATGTCCGCCACCATCCTGATGCCGTGCCATGCCGTCGCGCGCTGCGGCGTGCTCTGGTTCCACGACTGGAACGACTGCGTGTTGTGGCAGAAGGTGCAGTTCACCCCGAGCGACTGGCTCATGTGGTTCATCAGCGCATAGGTCGGTTCGGTCTGCATCGTCGTCAGCTTGTTGGCCGCGTTCGGATGCATGGACTTGGATGCCACCCTGATGGTGTCCGCGTCCCCTGTCTTGAGCAGGTAACGGGCGGCAAAGTCCCCCGGGAGCGAGGTATAGGCGGTGTCGGCCGTCGCCATATTCTGCCCTTGGCGCACCGCTGCCGATCCGCGCTTCTTCGATGCCGCAGCCAGCGTCCAGCTCGCTTCGGGCACCGCATTGCCGCGGTGGCAGGTCCAGCAGGTCACACCGGACTGGCCGGTGTGCGAGCTCCAGCTGGAATTGAGCGCCTGAGTCATGACCAGCATGCGCCGCGCCACCACCTTCTGATAGACTTC
Organism: Parerythrobacter sp.; assembly: GCA_041738375.1. Lineage (GTDB taxonomy): Bacteria > Pseudomonadota > Alphaproteobacteria > Sphingomonadales > Sphingomonadaceae > Parerythrobacter_A. Next base: position 3,016 of record JBGSPZ010000084.1, read on the forward strand.
ATCCGAAGCGAGGTTCGCCGGGTTGTGGCAATAGTTGCACCCTTCCTCCGGAGCGACCCATTCGGTGATCGCCGCCATCAGATAGGTGAACTCCTCCTCCGAGACGTTGGTGAGCACCTGAACGTTCTCGTAGGCTTCGCCGACGGTTGTCCCGCCAGCAGCCGGTAATTCGTAGGGCGGGGCCGGCACATCGTCCGTCGTCGCCGACGAATTGAGCGCGATGCTGTTCATCCCCGTCCCGCGATAGCCGTCCTGCCCCGAGGTCTTGGGGCCCAGCTCGCACCCTGCGAGCAGGAGAGGAACCGTTGCGACGATCGCAATATTGAGCAGGTTTCTCATTGTCCGGTCCCCCCAGTTGACGCGGGATCGACGACCCCCGTGTCGGGATACATCGGGGCGTAGCCGTGCTGCTGCGCCCACAGGTACCAGTTGTCGACCACCGTGCCGGTCAGCAGGATGCCGATCCCTCCGGTCAGCGTGACGAGGACGGCGAACCACCAGGCCCAGCGGTGGATCGATTCCATCGTGGCGTTGAAGCCCATCGTCCAGCGCCAGAACAGCGCGGCGCGCTCCGAGGCGGTGCCGCGATCGGTGATCTGCTCGATCTCGCGCTCGCCGCCGTAACGGCCGACCGCAAGGATGGTCGCCCCGTGCATCGCGAAGAGCAGGGTCGAGCCGTAGAGGAAGGCGATCGAAAGCGCGTGGAACGGGTTGTAGAACAGGTTTCCGTAGCGGATCGAAAATGCCGCGGTCCAGTCAAGGTGCGGGAAGATCCCGAACGGGACTGCTTCCGACCAAGAGCCCATGAACATCGGCCGGATGAAACCGAGCACGAGGAACAGCCAGATCGCCGAGAGGAAGGCCCAGGCGACATGCGTCCCCATGCCGAGCGCCCGCGCCCGGCGGTAGGTCCGCACCCACCACAGCAGAACCGAGGCGGTGAGGCACATGCCTGCCATTATCCACCAACCGCCTTCGGCCAGCGGCACGAAGGGGCTGAAGCCATGCTCCGGTCCGGGCGGCTCGAGCGCGAGCCAGGGGAGCTGGCGGATGAACTGGATCGGATCCCAGTCAACCGAGGCGAGCATGTTGAGCCCGATGATCTCGAACGCGATAAAGCCGAGCATGAGCGAGGCGATACCGGTGAAGCCGAGATAGACCGGCCCGATCTGGGCCTGGCCCAGCATGCCCATCCAGTGGTTGAAACTGGTCCCACGCAAGCGGTCGGTGTCCCCGGCAGGCAGGGCAACGCCCATTTCGGGGGCCGTGCGCAGCTGGACCTGGGTGAAGATGTTTTGATAGCGAGCCATCGTTTGTTACCCCTCAGGACCAGATCGGAAGATTGAGCCACCAGGTCCACCACTCGGGCCAGCCCTTGGTCCACAGCGGTCCGCTGATGATGATGCACACCGCGCTCCAGAACCCGGCATTCAGCGCGAGCAGCAGGCCGACGCGGTGGATGCCCAGCGTGCCGACCGAATAGCCGATCAGGTCGCGGAAGAAGGTGTCTTCGTATTCCGGCGTTTTCACTTCCCCGCCCTTGGCCGGGTTGACCGCCGACAGGACCAGAGCTCCGTGGAGGGCCAGCGCGAGTGCCGTCGTGAAGAAGAACGACACGGCGAGCATATGCGCCGGGTTGTAGTGGAAGTGCAGGTACTGGTAGCCGGTGTTGGACACCCAGTCCAAATGGCTGAAAATGCCGTATGGGAAGCCGAAGTGCCATCCGCCGAGCAGCACCGGCCGGATCACGACCAGCGACACATAGGCGAAGATCGCTACCCCGAAGGCGAACGGCACATGGTATCCCATGCCCAGCTTGCGGCAGATTTCGACCTCGCGCAGCGCCCACGAAACGAAGGATATGATCGCGCAGACCGTGATGACCTGCCAGAAACCGCCCTCCTTGAGCGGTGCCAGGCCGAGGCCGTAACTGAGGTCGGGTGGGGCGATCGAGATGAGCCACGGGTTCCAGGTCGGCCCCTGGGATGCGGCATACAGGATGAGCGCGGTCCCGAGGGAAGCGAAAATCGCTGTTACCACTCCGAAGAAGCCGACGTAGAACGGTCCGACCCAGAAGTCGAACAGGTCTCCGCCGATCAGCGTGCCGCCACGCACGCGATATTTTCGCTCGAAACTCAGGAGCGCCATAGCCCTATCCTCCCCCGCCGCTCGGCGACGGGCTCAAAAATGTCACAGATCCGGGTGAGGGCGGCGACCGCAGCCGCCGCCTCTCGCACAGACTGCCGTCAGGTTGCTGCGGGGGCTTCCGCCACCGCCGTCGACATGCCCTGCTTGGAGTTCGGACCATCAAGCCAGTTGAAGGTGTCCGTGCTCAGCAGGATGAAGTGAATGATGATCGCGAGGACGAAGAGAAAGATGAACAATGCCACCAGTGCCCTGCGCGGATCGAAGATTAGCCACATTCTCCACATGGTATCTTATCCTTGTTCTAAATTGACTGATGCTGCGCTGCCGGCTTCGGGCCGGAGCAACGCAAGCAGCGAAGCTTGGCTCAGAGCCAGGGCTTCCACATCCACACGAGGATGTGCGCCACCACGGCAACTGCGGTGAAACCGAGGAAGCTGCTCATGAAGAGTTTGTGAAACTCCTTGGCCTCCTCAGGGGTGAGGTACGTCCTCAGCCCGAAGCGATCGTCACCAGGTGTGGGATCGTTCATAGTCCTGTCTCCTGTATTCCTGTTGTGCGAGAGGCGGTGAGGCCTCTGGGTTTATCCGTGTCGGAGCGAAGCCCCGGCGGCGGATGGCGGAGCCCATCAAGGGCAATCTGGTTGGCCGGTCTCATGCGCGCGCTCCTTCGAGCAGGGCGTCGGCGAGACGGTCGGCAGTAACGCGGGTGT
>JBGSPZ010000114.1:0-2040 GCA_041738375.1 Parerythrobacter sp.
GCTTCGCGCACCGCAGCGTCATCGGCGAAGTCGATGTTGCCGGCGCTGCCGGTCGCGTCGACCTGCCAGCCTCGTTCGCTGAGCGCCCGGGCGATCCGCCCCGCAGTATAGCCCAGTCCGAAAACGAATATCCTCGCCATATCGGCGTTGTAGCGGTTGGAGAGCATCGCGAAAGGGAGTAGTGCCCGCGCCATGGATATTGCCCGCAACCCCGCCGTCGCTGCCGAAAACACCCAGCTGGCCGACGCGCCGCCCGAACCGAAACAGCCGCCGATGATCCGGCGTGAGGACTACACGCCGTTCCCCTGGCTGGTGCCGCAGATCGCGCTCGATTTCGAACTCGGGATCGGGCGCACGCTGGTGACTTCGACGCTGACGGTGGCGCGCAACGCGAAAGCGCAGCGCAGCGACGCGATCCGGCTCAACGGCGACGGCCTTACGGTGCTGTCAGTTGCGGTCGACGGCGAGGCGGTCAATGACTGGTCGATGGACGGCGACGACCTGATCCTGCCGCTGCAAGGCGAAGCGCATGAAATCAGGATCGTCACCGCGATCGATCCGTCGGCCAATTCGCAGCTGATGGGGCTTTATGCCTCCAGCGGGATGCTGTGCACCCAATGCGAGGCGGAAGGGTTCCGCCGCATCACCTTTTTCCCCGACCGGCCCGATGTGCTCAGCACCTACAGCGTGCGGATGAGCGGCCCGAAGGCGGAATTTCCGATCCTGCTGTGCAACGGCAATCGGGTGGCCGAGGGCGAAGGCGAGGATGGCACGCACTGGGCCGAGTGGCACGATCCATGGCCCAAGCCGAGCTACCTCTTCGCGCTGGTCGCGGGGGATCTGGTGGCGAACACCGGCAGCTTCACCACCCTGTCGGGCCGCGAGGTCGAGCTCAACATCTGGGTCCGCGCGGAAGACCTGCCGCGCACCGACCATGCGCTCGAATCGCTGAAGAAGAGCATGCAGTGGGACGAGCAGGCGTTCGGCCGCGAATACGATCTCGATTTGTTCAACATCGTCGCGGTGAGCGATTTCAACATGGGGGCGATGGAGAACAAGGGGCTCAACGTCTTCAACACCAAATATGTGCTGGCCGACCCCGACACCGCGACCGATGCCGATTTCGACGCCATCGAGGGCGTGATCGCGCATGAATATTTCCACAACTGGTCGGGCAACCGCGTCACCTGCCGCGACTGGTTCCAGCTGTCCTTGAAGGAAGGCTTCACCGTGCTGCGCGATCAGCTGTTCAGCCAGGACATGCAGGGCGAGGCCGTGAAACGGATCGAGGATGTGCGGATCCTGCGTTCGGCGCAGTTCCCCGAGGATTCGGGCCCGCTGGCGCAACCGATCCGGCCCGACAGCTTCCGCGAGATTTCCAACTTCTACACCGCCACGGTCTACAACAAGGGTGCCGAAGTCATCCGCATGATGCGCACCATGGCGGGGCCCGAACGGTTCCGCGCCGGCTGCGACCTCTATTTCGACCGCCACGACGGCGAAGCGGCGACCTGCGAGGATTTCATCTGCGCGATGGAGGAAGGCGCGGGGCTGGACCTCGAGCAGTTCCGCCTATGGTATTCGCAGGCCGGTACGCCCAAGGTAACGGTACGGCTGGAGCATTCGGGCGATACCGCCACGCTGCACCTGTCGCAGCAGGTCCCGCCCACGCCCGGCCAACCCCAAAAGCTGCCGATGCCGATCCCGCTCAGGCTCGCGCTGTTCGACCGGGCCACGGGCACGCACGCGGGCGAGCAACTCGTCGTGCTCGACAAGGCGGAAGACAGCTTCGCCTTCTCCTGCTTTGCCGAGCCGCCCGTATTGTCGATCAACCGTGGCTATTCCGCTCCGGTCACCATCGAACGCACCGTCCCGCATGCGGACCTTGTATTCCTTGCCGCGCAGGATGACGACAGCTTTGCCCGCTACGAAGCGATGCAGGAACTGGTCGTCTCGCATATCGTCGCGGCATCGGGCGGCGGGCTCGACGATGCAGCACGCGCAGCGGGCCGGGCGGCTATCCGCAAGGCGCTCGCCGCG
>JBGSPZ010000133.1:0-3654 GCA_041738375.1 Parerythrobacter sp.
GCAGGCGATGGCGCTGATCGCGTCGAGCTTCGGGCTCGGCACCGTGATCGGCCCCGCGCTCGCGCCGCTGCTCGTCTTTCCGCTGACCGGACTGGTCGGCCCCTTCTTCGCCTTTGCGGCGGTCGGTCTTGCGGTGCTCATTGCCCTGCGTCTGCGCCTGCCCGACGATGCCCCGACCTTCGCCGCGCGCGGCCGGGTGATCGCCGCTCCGTTCAGCGCCAATTCCAACCCCCGCATGTCGGACGACGACGAGGAAGAGGACAGCGACGAAGCGCAAGCGGACTACGTCGGTGGGGACGAAGCCCCGATCCCCGACCTCAAATGGCGCGATCCGCGCCTGCGGCCGTGGATCGTTGCCGGATTGCTCGGCGGGCATGCACAGGCCGCTACCCTAGGCATCATCGGCTTCTTCATTCTCGACCGGCTGGGCTTTCGCGAGGATCCTGCGCTCGGCACAGGTTCGATCGGGCTGGTGCTGATGGCGGGCGCGATCGCGACGCTGCTCAGCCAGTGGGGGCTGATCCCGATGCTTAAGCTCGGCCCACGCGCCTCGACGTTGTGGGGAATGGCACTGGCGATCATCGGTGTGATCGGCTTTTCGCTGGCGCAGGATCTGCACGCCATCTCGCTGGGGTTCGCGGTGGCGTCGATGGGATTCGGACTCTACCGTCCCGGCTTCACCGCAGGGGCCTCGCTAGCAGTCACCCGGCGCGAACAGGGCCAGATCGGGGGAATCGTCGCCTCGCTCAACGGGGCAGCTTACATTGTAGCACCGGCGGCCGGGGTCTGGCTCTACGGCCATCACCCGGTCATCGGCTTTGCGGTGATCTGCCTGCTGTGCGCCGCCGTTTTCGTGCTGGGATGGCGAACGCTGACGCCCGACGAGACTTTGCCGGGCGACAAAGCCGCGCCGTAAGCGGCTAGAGGATTTCGAGCACGACATTCTGCGGGCGGCACAGGCGCACACCCTTGTCGGTCTCGACCAGCGGCCGTTCGATCAGCACCGGATCGGCTACCATAGCCGCAAGTACGGTCGCATCGTCGGCATCGGGCAGGCCGCGCGCTTCGGCATTGGTCCCGCGAATACGCAAGCCCTGCTGCGGAGTGATCCCCGAGTCGGCATAAAGCTGCGCCAGCTTGTCGGCACTCGGCGGATGCTTGAGATATTCGACCACCGTGACCTCGACCTTCGAGAGGCTTTCCAGGATCGCCAGCGTCTTGCGCGAGGTGCCGCAATTCGGGTTGTGCCAGATCGTCGCCTTCATCTCATCTGCCTTCCGCTGTTTGCAGGGTACGATGCGGCGTGCCTAGGTTGAGAGATTTTCGATTCCAAGACGAAAGCGCTGTTGCAATTGCGAATAATTCGCAATAACGCTGCACACGCTAATGCAAACGATTCTCAATCAGACCGCTAGGAAGATCTTTATGGTACAGTTTCCGTCACGTTTCGCGCTCCTCGCGGGTTGCGCCGTCCTTGCACTTCCCGGCACGGCGTCCGCCGAGACGGCAGCGGATGCGCCCGATCGCGACTACCTCCCGCGCGAAATCATCGTCACCGGCCAGCAGGAAGAAGGCTATGTGGTCGACGACGGCACCAGCGGGACCAAGACCCCGACCCCGCTCATTGATGTGCCGCAGACGATAGCCGTGATCACCAGCGACCAGCTGCAGGACCAGGCCATCACCCAGCTCGGCGAGGCGCTACGCTATGTTCCGGGCGTGAGCCTCGAAACAGGCGAAGGCCACCGCGACGAAATCTTCATTCGCGGGCAGGAAACCACCGCGGACTTCTACCTCGACGGCCTGCGTGACGACGCGCAGTACTATCGTTCGCTTTATAACGTCGAGCGGATCGAAGTGCTGAAAGGCGCGAACGCATTGATCTTCGGGCGCGGAGGCGGCGGCGGTGTGGTCAACCGGGTGAGCAAGAGCGCACAGCTCGGCAAGACCGCCGTGACCGCCGGCGGCTCGGTCGCCAGCTTCGGCGCGTTCGACCTGTCGGGGGATGTCAACCAGCCGCTGGGCGACAACGTCGCGCTGCGCCTGAACGGCACCTATGAAGAATTCGACAGCCACCGCGATTTCTACGAAGGCCGCTTCTTCGGCATTTCGCCGACCCTGACCGCCCGGCTCGGCCCCGATACGAAGCTCGTCGCCAGCTATACCTATGACGACGACAGCCGGGTAACCGATCGCGGCCTGCCGTCGCTTGGCGGCAAGCCGCTTGCCGGCTTCGACAAGGCGTTCTTCGGCGACCCCGAGTTCAACCGGGCGACCAACGAGGCGCATATCGCGCGGCTGCGTATCGATCAGGGCCTCGGCGGCGGCTGGTCGGCCAATGCATCGGTCCAATATGCGAATTACGACAAGGTCTACGCCAACTTGCTGCCTTCAAGCACCAACGGCACGACCGTGCGCCTGTCCGGCTATGAGGATTACCAGGACCGCGAAAACCTGATCGCGCAGGCCAATCTGGTCGGCGAATTCGACACCGGCGGTGTCAGCCACACGCTGCTGACGGGGATCGAAGCGAGCCGGCAGGATTCGTTCAACGGGCGGCGCAATGTCCAGTTCGGTAGCGGAACAGGCCCGTTCACCGGCTCGGTCGACGTGCCGCTTACCCGCGTGCTGGCAATTCCCGCCTTCTCGCTCGCCGCGCCCAACCGCGCCAACGATAGCGAGCTCTCGGTGCTTTCGGCCTATATCCAGGACCAGATCGCCGTCGGCGACCATGTCCAGCTGATCGCGGGTCTGCGGTGGGACCGGTTCGACCTCGAAACCGCCAATCTTTCAGGCACGCTGACTGCACGGGTGGACGAGAAAGTCAGCCCGCGAGTCGGCCTGATCGTCAAACCGACCGATGCGCTTTCGCTTTACGCCAGCTATGCGACCAGCTTCCTGCCGCAATCGGGCGACCAGTTCTTCCTGATCGCGCCAAACGATCAGGCGTTCGAGCCCGAGAAGTTCACCAACTACGAGATCGGGGCGAAGTGGCTGCTCACCCCCGACCTGTTCCTCACCGCCGCATTGTTCCAGCTCGACCGGAACAACACCAAGGGTCCGAGCCCGACCGATCCGACGCTGGTCGCTCTTGTCGGTGAGAGCCGGACCAAGGGCGCAGAGCTCAATCTGGTCGGCGAAATCCTGCCCGGCTGGCAGGCCAACATCGGCTATACGTATCTCGACGGGGAGATCCTCACGACCACCAGTTCGGCCCCTGCCGGCAGGCGGCTCGAGCAGCTGCCCGAACACCAGTTCAGCGCATGGAACCACGTCGAGCTGACCGAGCAGTTCAGCGTCGGACTCGGGCTGATCTACCAGGACGAGCAGTTCGCCAGCCTCTCCAACGCCGTCACCCTGCCCGATTTCTGGCGGGTCGACGCGGCGGCCTATTACGACATCACCGAGCAGGTATCGGTGCAGCTCAACATCGAGAACCTGTTCGACGAGAGCTATTATCCGTCCGCCCATGGCGACAACAATATCCAGCCGGCCGAGCCGTTCAGCGCGCGGATCGGTGTGCGGGTACGGATCTGACTCTCTGCGTCAGTCCCCGTCTTGCGGAACGCGCAGGGCGGGGACTTCGCGCGCAGCATCTTCGGAGGTGATCCCCGGTGCCGGGGCGGCGCTGATCGTTTCGACCCGCCGCGCGAC
>JBGSPZ010000151.1:0-4506 GCA_041738375.1 Parerythrobacter sp.
GATCCTCGCCGATTTGGGGGCCGAGGTGATCAAGGTCGAGAGCCCCGAAGGCGACGGGACGCGGCAGTGGGGCCCGCCGTGGGTCACCCGCGACAATGGCGACCGCGAGGCCGCCTATTACCACGCGTGCAATCGCGGAAAGAAGTCGGTCGTCGCAGATTTCTCGCATGCGGACGACCTGGAAAAGGTGACCGCCCTGTGTGTGCAAGCCGATGTCGTGATCGAGAACTTCAAGCCCGACACATTGGCAAAGTTCGGGCTGGACTATGCCAGCGTGAGCACCGCAAATCCGGCTGTGATCTACTGCTCGATCACCGGGTTCGGACAGGACGGGCCGCGCCGCGACGAGCCGGGATATGACTTCGTGATCCAGGCGATGAGCGGGCTGATGTCGATCACCGGCGAACCGGACGGCGCGCCGATGAAATCAGGCGTCTCGATGTCGGACCTCGCCTGCGGGTTGTGGTCGGCCAATTCGATCCAGGCGGCGCTGCTGATGCGCCACCGGACGGGTAAGGGGCAGTGGATCGACATGGCGCTGCTCGATTGCTCGGTCGCGCTGCTGGCGAACCAGGCGATGAGCTATTTCGCGACCGGTCGGAACCCTCCGCGTATGGGCAATGCGCATGCGCAGGTCGTGCCTTATGGTGTCTATCCCGCCTCCGACGGGCATGTGGTGCTTGCCCCTGCGAACGACAGGCTGTTCAGGGCACTCGCGCATGTGCTCGAACGGCCGGATCTCGCGTCCGATGCAAGATTGCAGGACAATGCAGGCCGGATCGACCACCGGGTATGGCTCGATGAGGAGATCGCGACGGCAAGCCGGAATTGGCGGAAGCAGGACCTTCTCGACGCCTGCGCCCGTGCGGGCGTTCCGGCAGGGCCGATCCACGATCTCGATGCGGTCTTCGCCGATCCGCAGGTAATCGCGCGCAGGATGGCGATAAGGCCAGGCGGCATTCCCGGCATCCGCAGCCCGTTCCGCTTCTCGGATGCGGAACTGGCGCTGGACGATCCGTCTCCCATCCACGGCCAGCACGGCAAAGCAGCGCGTTAACCACTAGCCGCCGTGCCTGTGCCAGCCCGTTTGACAGGTTGGCATCGCACCAGCTATTTCGCTCGTGACAGAAATCGGTGACGCAATGAACGCCTTCGACATTCCCGAGGCCCGCGCTTTCATTCTCCATTGGGGAGAAATGGGGACGCATTGGGGGGTCAACCGCTCGGTCGCGCAGATCCACGCGCTGCTCTATCTGTCGGACCGCCCCCTCCATGCCGAGGAAATCTGCGAGACGCTCGGCCTTGCGCGGTCGAATGTGTCGAACGGGGTCAAGGAATTGCAGGGCTACGGCATCGTGCGCCGCGCCCATCTCGAAGGCGACCGGCGCGACCATTTCGTGGCCGAGACCGATCTGTGGGAAATGCTCACCCGCATCGTTTCGGAGCGCAAGCGGCGAGAAATCGACCCGACGATCGAGGCGCTCCAGCGGCTCAGCGCCGAGATGGAAGGGCGCAACGACGTACCCGCCCACATCCGCGAACGGATCGGGCGGATGCACGATTTTCTCGGCACGTTGGCGCATTGGTACGATGACGTGCGCAAACTGCCGAAATCGACGCTCACGACTTTGATGAAGCTCGGCGGGCGCGTGGCCCGCCTGCTCCCCGGCAGGAAATCCTAGGCCAGCGCTGCCTTCAGCGCATCGACCAGATCGGTCCGCTCCCACGGGAAGAACTCGCCCTCCGCGCTGCGCCCGAAGTGGCCATAGGCTGCGGTCTTGCGATAGATCGGCTTGTTGAGCCCGAGATGCGTGCGGATGCCTTTGGGCGTCAGCCTGACCAGCTTGGGCAGCGCCGCCTCGATCCGGCTTTCCTCGACCGTACCGGTGCCGTGCAGGTCGACATAGATCGACAGCGGCTCGGCCACCCCGATGGCGTAGCTCAGCTGGATGGTGCAGCGGCGCGCGAGGCCCGCTGCAACGATGTTCTTGGCGAGGTAGCGGGTGATGTAGGCTGCCGAACGATCGACCTTGGTCGGATCCTTGCCGCTGAACGCACCGCCGCCGTGCGGGGCTGCACCACCATAGGTGTCGACGATGATCTTGCGCCCGGTAAGGCCTGCGTCGCCATCGGGGCCGCCGATCTCGAACTTGCCGGTCGGGTTGATGTGATAGACGGTGTTCTCGCTGAGCAGTTCGGCCGGCATCACCTTGGCGACGACGCCCTTCACATAGTCGCGCAGTTCGGCGTATTTTGCTTCGCTGCCTTCGCCCTTGTGGAAGTAGTAGCCCGGCGCGTGCTGGGTCGAGACGACGATCGCGGTGGCTTCGACCGGGCGTTCATTGGCATAGCGCAGCGTGACCTGGCTCTTGGTGTCAGGTTCGAGGAAGGGGGCGACGCCGGATTTGCGGTCGGCGGCCATCTGTTCGAGGATCTTGTGGCTGTAGTCGAGCGTTGCGGGCATCAGGTCGGGGGTTTCGTCCGAAGCGTAGCCGAACATGATGCCCTGGTCGCCCGCACCTTCGTCCTTGTCATCGCCTTCATCGACACCCTGCGCAATGTCGACCGACTGGCCGTGGAGGTTGTTCTCGAACTTGAGCTGTTCCCAGTGGAAGCCGCTCTGTTCGTAGCCGATCTCCTTGACGGTGGAGCGGACGGCATCCTCGATCTTCTGTTCGATCCCGGGTGCCCATTCGTCGTTCTCGAAGATACCCCGGCCGCGGATTTCGCCCGCCAGCACGACCAGCTGGGTCGTGGTCATGGTCTCGCAGGCAACGCGCGCTTCGGGGTCGATGCCGAGGAACAGGTCGACGATCGCATCGGAAATCTGGTCGGACACCTTGTCCGGATGACCTTCGGAAACGCTTTCGGACGTAAACAGGAAACTGTTGCGCATGGGACCCCATATAAAGGAAGCTTTATGTGTGGCGCGCGGTCTAGCTGGCTCTCCTGCGCGTGGCAACCAGCGATGCGGCGATCAGGACGAATGCCCAGAGCAGCGGAAGCCAATTGCCCATCCGACTGAACAGGGTCGGCGGCCTCGCCGGCGGCACGAAGCCATCGATCCGGTCTGCCCGGTGCATGGCGATATGGCTGCGCACCACGCCGCGCGCATCGATCACCGCGCTGATCCCGGTAGTGGTCGAACGCAGGACCGGCAATCCTTCCTCGATCGCACGCATGCGCGCCTGCGCCAGATGCTGCGGCGGTCCCCAGCTGCCGAACCAGCCGTCGTTTGAAGGGTTGAAGATGTAATCGGGCCGGACCTCGGGATCGACCACCTGACCCGAGAACACGATCTCGTAGCAGATCTGCACCCCGGCCTTGCCCCAATCGCCGAGATCGAGCGTGCGCCGTCCCGGGCCGGGAATGAAGTCGAGCGCGCCCGCGACAAGGCGCGTCGCACCGAGCGGTTCGAGCAGCCAGCGCAGGGCAAGGTATTCGCCATAGGGCACAAGGTGAGCCTTGTCGTAACCGTCGCCGACGAACCGGCCCTGGCTGTCGAGCGCGGTGACCGAGTTATAGGCGCCGACCGCCCTCACATAGCCATTCTCCTCGCCGATCTCGAGGTCGACTGCGCCGGTCAACAGCAGGCTGCCCGGGCCGATCGTCCGTCCGATCCGCCGGCGGGCAAACTCGGGGTCGCCATTGGCGGTCAGTTGGTCGTAATAGCGCTGCGGATAGCCGTCACGCAGATAGTCGGGAACACCCGATTCGGGCCACAGGACCAATCTCTGCGGTACCCGCTCGCGGTTGGCCGAGAGCGACGCAATACGCGCGAAATGCTCCTCGAACTTGCTCGAATCGTTGAGCTCCTCCTGCCGCACGTCGGGCTGAACCAGAGTGAAGGCGAGCGTGCCTTCCTTGTCCTGTGGGACGGGGAAGTACATTCCCGCGATAAGCACTATGACTGCCCCGACGAAGGGCAGGACCTTGCGCCTTGCGGCCAGAATTCCGGCACCAACCGCGAGCAGAACCGCAAGGCCCGACAGCCCATAGGTTCCCAGCCAAGGCAAAGCCGCAGCAATGCCTGGCCGGTCCCATGGCCCGAGCAGCACCAGGCCCAGCGGATCCCAGGCATAGCCGGTGAAGACCCAGCTGCGCAGCCATTCGGTCACGATCCAGCATCCGGCAAACAGCACGCCGAAGGCACCGAACCCGGCCTTGCGGCCAAGCCAGTGCGCCGCCAGCGCGGCGAACGAAGGATAGACCGCCAGATAGAGCGAAAGCAGTGGCACCGCGACCCAACCGAGCGCCGCCGGCATTTCCGCCTGATAGGTGAAAGCCGTCGCGATCCAGTTGTTGGCGAGGGTGAAATGCGCGACGCCGAACAGCCATCCGAGCAGGAAGGCGCGCTTGCGGGTCTCGGCACGGTGCACCAGCCAAACCAGTCCGGAGATCCCCAGCAGGCCAAGCGGCCAGGCATGCACCGGCGGAAAGCCGAGCGCGGCGAGCAGGCCGAAACCGGGCACCGTCAAGCGCGGGTGCGCCGCGAGCCATTGCATC
>JBGSPZ010000154.1:0-9433 GCA_041738375.1 Parerythrobacter sp.
CGCCATCGCCTCGCCGGCCGCGGCGGCATCGTCGGCCCCGTCGATCAGCAGCTCGACCGCCTTCGAAACCGTCTCGGCGATCGGCTGGTCGATCGCCGTCAGCGGCGGACGGGTGAAGCGCACCACCGGAGTGTTGTCGAAGCTGACCAGCGAGAGATTGTGCGGGATCGCCAGGCCCATTTCCCGCGCCACCTCCATCGTGCCGAGGCTCATCTGGTCGTTGCTGGCGAGGATCGCTGTCGGCCGGCTCGCCTGCCGCAACAGTTTGCCCGCCGCCCGCACCCCCGAATCGAAGCTGAAATCGCCCACCGCGTAGAGATCCTCGACATCGAGACCCGCCCCGGCCATCTCCGCCCGCCAGCCTTCCTCGCGCCGGGCGCTGAGCGAGTATTCCGCCGGTCCGGCAATGAAACCGATCCGCCTGTGGCCCAGTTCGAGCAGGTGCCGGGTCGCCTTGCGGGCGGAACTTTCGTCGCTCATGGTGAGCGCGAAACCCGGCCCCTCGGCGCGGGTGCCGATGCGAGCGAAGGGGATCTGCTGATCGGCCAGCAGGCCGGTGATCAGCGGGTTCTCCGAGTGCGGCGGGGTTAGGATCACCCCATCGGGCTGCAATGCCGCGATCGCCGCGCCGAGTTCGCGTTCGACATGGTCGTTATGCGTATCGACCAGTTCGATGATCATGCGGTAGCCGTATTCGGCGCATTTGAGCATTCCGCCGAGCAGCATCTGGTCGACCCAATCGCCGCCTTCGCGCTGCTGCCAGTCGGCGATGGTGCGCTCGCGGTCGTTGAGCGCGAGGATGAGATAGGACTTGGCCCCGCTCATCCGCTGCGCCGCGATCGAGGGAACATAGCCGAGCCGCTCGATCGAGGCCTGCACCCGGTCGCGCATGGCCGGCCGCACGTTCGGGCCGTCGTTGATCACGCGGCTGACGGTTTGCAGCGAAACGCCGGCGTCGGCGGCAACATGCTTGATGGTAACGGCCTGCTTGCGCCGGGCCATGCCTTAGTCCTCGCTTCCCGCTGCACAGGACCGGTCCGATGAAGGGGATGGATTGCATTCCCACACCCTGACCCAGTCGATTTCCATCCGCTTGGGGTATCCTGTTTCCGCCACGCCTCCAAGACCCCTTTCTTCGGGCAAGCCGCCGCCGATGGCAAGGTTGAGGATCAGGTGGAAACGCTGGTCGAACGGGGCATTCGCGTGGCTGGCATTGGCGCTCCACCAGTCGCCCGCTTCCTTGCGCGCGAAGACCACCCCGTCGAACGTCCATTCGATCACCCCCGGCGTCCAGACGATGCCGTAGGTGTGGAACTTGTCGTCAAGCACCGCCGGGGCATGCATTTCGCTGCTGTTGAGCGCATTGTCCGGCCATAGCCCGCCGAAGTGCAGCGTGCCGAGGATCGTGTTTTCCCTGCCGCCCGGGCATTCGGTGCAGGCCACGCCCAGGTTCACCGCCTCGAGAATGTCGATCTCGCCCGATGCCGCCCAGGTGCCGTAGGCATTGTCTTCTGGCAGCATCCAGATGGCGGGCCAGGTCCCCTGTCCCTGCGGCAGCTTGGCGGAGATCTCGATCCTGCCGTAGCGCCACGCCGCCTTGCCCTGCGTGAGCAGCTTCGCCGAGGTGAAGGGCTTGGTCGCCTTCGCATCGCTGTTCGGCTGGGTGGCGCGCATATGCGGCGGAAAGGCGGGCCCGGTATGCGCCTGCTTAAGTGCGGTAATCACCAGCGCGCCGTTCTCGAGCCCGGCATTGGCCGGATCGTCGACATAGCACTGCCGCTCGTTGTTGCCGCCACCCCAGCAATCGACCGCGAAACCCCACTTGGTGCGGTCGATCTGAGGGCCGTCGAACTCGTCCGACCATACCAGGTCCCACCCGGCCTCGTTCGCCGGGGTGCGGGCTTCGCCGGGAATGGGCAGAGCGACCTGTTCGATGACCTTGGCCTGCCGTCCTTCGGTTGCGGTGCAGGCAACCAGCGGCAGTGCCGCGAAAGCCAATGCGAGTTTGCCGAATGGGTTCACGAAGCTCTCCTTCAATGCACGCCGTGCATCACGCCGACACCGGCAGCAAAGAAAAGCGGGCCCCCGTCGCAAAACAGGGGCCCGCCTTCGTACCTAGCCTTGCGGTTCGCCCTTAGAAGTCGAAACGCGCCAGGAAAGTGAAACGGCGATCGTTGCGGAAAGCCGAGCGGGTGATCCGCGTCCCGTCGAAATCGACCACCTGGGTGGTTTCGGTCACATCGTCGAGCAGGTTGACGCCCTGCACGCCGAGCTTGAGGAAGTCGGTGACCGAATAGAAGATCGACGCGTCGAGCTGTCCGGTCGCTTCCTGATAGATCGGCGAGTAGGGGAAAATGTCGTCGCGCGGGGTGATCAGGAATTCATCGCGCCAGTTGTAAGCAGCGCGTGCGGACAGCGGGCCCTTCTCGTAGAACACGGTCGCGTTGACGGTGTGCTTGGAGACACCCTGCAGCGGCTGCGAGGAGGCGAACAGGCTGCGGTTCTGCACCAGATCGGCGTTGGAGAAATCCCCGCCGTCGACATAGGTGTAGGTGCCGGAGAACCCGAGACCGGACAGCAGGCCGGGCAGGAAGTCGTAGGTCTGCTGATAGCCCAGCTCGAAACCCTTGAGCGTGCCGCCCAGCGCATTCTCGGGCCGCCGCACTTCGACTTCCGCCGTGGCTCCATCCGGTGCGGTGAAGGTCACGATCGGCAACCCGGTGGTCACGATCCCTTCGATGTCCTTGACGAAGCCGGACAGCGTCAGCGAGCCGACGTCGTCGAAGTACCATTCCGCCGACAGGTCGTAGCTCCACGATTCGATCGGCCGCAGCCCGCGGTTGCCGGTGTTGAGGGTGAACAGCGGTCCGGTGGCCTGCGTCCCCCCGTTGATCAGGTTGGCGGTATTGTCGGTGATGCCGCCGCCCGACCGGTAGAGGCTCGGGTCGGGGCGCGAAATGCCTTTCGAGGCTGCAAACCGGAACAGAAGTCCGCCGCCGACGTCCAGCTTCGCGTTGAAGCTCGGCAGCCAGCTTTCGAACACCACATCGTCGCTCACGTCGACCACTTCGTCGGTGAAGGCTGCAAGGAATTCGGGCAGGCGCGACGCCGGGAAAGCAGGGTTGCAATAACCCGGAGTCGGCTGGCCCGCCGGCACGAAGCCGCAGGACGCTTGCAGTTCGGCGAGCGTCAGCGTGCCATCACCGTTACCGGCGGGGCCGTTGTCGATGCCGTCGACCCGCGGGAATCCAACGACACCTTCGGTCTCGTAGGTCGTTTCGACGTAGCGCAGGCCGAAGTTGCCTTCGAGCACCCAGCCATTGTCGAAGTCCAGACCGTAGTCGATCCGGCCATAGGCGGCCTTGGTGTCTTCCACCTGGATGTTGATTTCGTTCGCGCAGAAGGGGTCGCATCCGGCGCGTCCCCGGACACCGAAGAACGGGTTGGGGGTCTGCGAGAAGACGTTGATCTCGCGCGCCTGGGCAGCCGAAGTTCCCGCAAGGTATTCGCCGAGGAAGTCGTCTCCGCCGAAGAAGAACGCGCCGCCGCCGCCGATCGGAATGGGCGCATTGCCGCGCTGGAAACCGTCTGCGAAGGGTGAGCGATAGTTCGAATAGCTCGGGAAATCGTCGACATAGGCACCGCCCGCAATGGCGAATTCCTGACCCGGAAGACCGGTGAAGAACCGGCCCGGCTGGAAACCGCCGGTGGCGGCGCAACCCGGACCTGCATTCCACGGGGCGCAGCCGGCACGACCTGCCCATGGCGCCGAAAGGTTGCCCCAGGTGCTGAAATTGGTGTCGCGGTTGATCCGCTCGCGCTCGGCCCAGCGCGCACCGAAGCGGGCGCTCTTGAAGAAGCCCGTATCGCTGATGTCGTATTCGACGTCGGCCTTCACGCTCTTGAGCTCGCCCTCATTGCGTTCGATGCTGTCGAGCAGGAACCAGTAATAGGTGCTGTCCCCGCTGGTGAAGTAATCGGTCGGTGCACCCGGAGGGGCAAGGAACTCGATCTGCGGTGTCGATCCGGTGGCGTCGATTGCGATATTGGCCCAGCTGTTCATCGCGCCGATGACCGAATCGCGGCTCAGTTCGGAATTGATCTGCTGCGCCTCGAAGTTGAACCGCAGGCGATCGGAGGCCGCCCAATCGATATCGATCGAGAAATCCTCGGTGGTGGCGTCGGTGTCGCGCTGGAAGCGCAGGGTTTCGAGCGGGATGCCGCCGCGCCCGAACGGGTTGGCGTAAGCATCGCCGATCCGCTGCGACAGGACACCGCGCTGGAACACGCCGTTCGCGTCGAACTCCCACGTGCTGCCCGCGGCCGGGACCGGGAACAGCGCATCGTCGTTGACCTGCGCGAGGATCGCGTATTCGTCGGTGAAGAACTGGGTATCGGCCCGCAACCATTCGAAAGTGACGAGGAATTCGCGGCCGGGGCTCTCGTACTGGAGCACCGCCGACCACGCTTCGCGGTCACGATCGAGTGTGGTGGTGCGCACGCCAGCGCCCTTGGGCACGATCACCGTGTTCGGAGGCGGGAAATTCGACGGATCGAACCCGGTCGGATTGCCGACACCGCCCGAGTTGACCCCGGTCGTGCGAATGCACGGGCCGGTGAGCGTGTTGGCGCGGTAGCAAGGGTCGGTGAGCTGCGATGCATCGGTCCGGCTGATCAGTTCCGACTTGGTATAGCCGAGCTGGAAACCGAGCGAACCCGCGTCGCTTTCATAGGTGGTCGATCCGAGCAGCGAGAAACCGCCCGACCATTCCTCGGCAAGATCGCCCATGGTCGCTTCGATCGAGCCGGAGATGCGCGTACCGCGGCTGTCGAGCGGCTTGCGGGTGACGAGGTTGACCGTGCCCGCGATGCTGCCCTCGATCATGTCGGGGGTGACGTTCTTGAACACTTCGACCCGGCCGAGCAGTTCGGGCGAGACATCGTTGAAGCTCAGCACCGTGCCGCCATTGGCGGAGAAGATATCGCGGCCGTTGAGTTCCGAGCGCACGAACGGCAGGCCGCGGACGATCACACCGGTCCCTTCGACCGAGAAACGGTCGGGGTCGCTGGTCTTCTCGAACCGGCCGATGTTGACGCCCGGAATGCGCTGCAGCGTTTCGGCGACCGAGCGGTCGGGCAGGGCGCCGATATCCTCGGCAGTCACCGCATCGACAAAGGTGTCGGCATCGCGCTTGATGTTCTGCGCGCTTTGGAGCGAGGCGCGGTAGCCGCTGACGATGATCACATCGCCATCATCCGCCGCCACCTCTTCGGCCGCCTCATCGCTGTCAGGAGCGTCCTGAGCGTATGCCGGAGTCCCCATCGCGAGGCAAATTGCAAGGCTCGACGCTGTCCCGAGCACCCACCGGCGCCGGCTTGATTCGGAATCTAAAGTGCGGAAATCGCCTGACACATACCCCTCCATCGCAGAAATTTGCTTTCCTACATTGACCCACCTACGCCCGATTGGGAGCGTTCACAAGCGCGAAAATGAACGTTCACAATTTGCGTGTCGAGTGTTAGAAAGCTGCAACACTCCCGTCTTGTCCGTATCGCTTGCGGGCGGGGAATCAGGGGGTAGACTGGTGCCCCTGCGGGAAGGATCGGACAAGGCATGGCTATCGAGAGGATCGTGATCGTTGGCGGCGGCACCGCCGGCTGGATGGCCGCCGCTGCCCTGTCGCGCGTGGCGCAAGGCAACGCTGTCACGATCACGCTGATCGAGTCCGAGATGATCGGCACCGTCGGGGTGGGCGAGGCCACCATCCCGCCCTTCGTCGAGTTTAACCAGCTGCTCGGCATCGACGAGCGCGAGCTGATGGCCGAGGCCCAGGCGAGCTTCAAGCTCGGCATCCAGTTCGTCAACTGGGGCAAGATCGGCGACAGCTACATCCACCCGTTCGGGGCCTATGGCTACCAGATGGGCGGAGTCGCGTTCCACCAGGTGTGGCACCGCTTCCGCCAGGCGGGGGACAACCGGCCGATCCAGGTGTTCAACCTCGAGACCATGGCCGCCTATTTCGGCAAGTTCCTGCGGACGGAGGACTATAACAAGCGCGACGACCTGCCGCCGATCAACTACGCCTATCACATCGATGCGACGCGCTATGCGAAGTTCCTGCGCGGCTATGCCGAGAAGCGCGGCGTGGTGCGGCGCGAGGGGCGGGTGGCCGACGCCACGCTCGATGGCGAAAGCGGCTTCGTGGCGTCGGTGACGATGGAGGACGCCGAGGTCATCCCGGGCGACCTGTTTATCGATTGCTCGGGCTTTCGCGGGCTGCTGATCGAACAGGCGCTGCACACCGGCTACGAAGACTGGCGGCATCTCCTGCCGTGCGATCGTGCCGTCGCGCTGCCGTGCGAGCGCGAGGACGGCAGCGGTCCGCTGCCCTATACCCGCGCGACCGCGCATCGCGCCGGCTGGCAATGGCAGGTTCCCTTGCAGACCCGCAACGGCAACGGCCATGTCTATTGCAGCGAGCACATGTCCGACGACGAGGCGCTCGATATTCTGGTCAAGAACATGGCCGGCAAACCGGGAGCGGAACCCAATTTCCTCCGCTTCGTGACCGGGCGGCGGAAGAAGTTCTGGAACAAGAATGTCGTCGCGATCGGGCTCGCGGCGGGGTTCATGGAGCCGCTCGAATCCACTTCGATCCACCTGATCCACACCGCCATAAACAAGCTGATCGCGGTGCTCTCGCTCGACGGGATCACGCAGACGCAAGAGGATTCGTTCAACCGGCTGACGGCCAAGGAATACAACCGCATCCGCGATTTCCTGATCCTGCACTACAACGCCACCGCGCGCGACGATTCCGAGTTCTGGAACTACGTCCGCACCATGCAGGTGCCCGATACGCTGACCGAAAAGATCGAACTGTTCAGGGCCAATGGCCAGATCTTCCGCGAGGAAGACGAGCTGTTCACCGAAACCAGCTGGGCGGCGGTGATGATGGGGCAGGGAATCCAGATGGCCGGGCACAACCCGGTGGCGGACTCGATGACCCCGGCAACGATCAAGGGCGAGTTCGACGAAATGGAGAAATCGATCCGCTTCCTGGTCCAGAACATGCCGCTGCATGGCGACTATCTGGCGAAATACTGCCCGACGCGGATTTAGCCGGGGGGCTTGCAATCCGCCTGCGCGCAGGTGAATGACGGGCGGGGTGCCGGGAGGGGTCATGACACGCAACGCGCCGCGCTATCGCGTTACATCATTCGACGTTGCCGCCGCCGCGGGGGTGAGCCAGTCGACCGTCTCGCGCGCGCTCGCCGGATCGAGCGCGATTACCGAGGAGACCCGGACCAAAGTCGTCGCCGCTGCCGAACAGCTCGGCTATGTCGTCGATGCCCGTGCCGCCATGCTCCGCCGCGGCCGGACCGGCACGATCGCGGTGGTGGTGATTTGCCGTACCGGCGAAGCCGCGTCCGATATCAACCCGTTCTATTTCTCGCTGCTCGGTTCGGTCAGCGCGGCTGCGGCGGAACAGGGCTACGAGACGCTGGTGTCGTTCCAGTCGGCGAAGGATTCGCTGTTCGGTCGTTACGAGGAACGCGGTCAGGCCGACGGGGTGATCGTGATCGGCACCACCACCAACGATGCGGCGTGGGAGTACTTCCGCGACCTCGATGCGAAAGGCGCAAACCTCGCCTTCTGGGGCTCACCGTTCGACGAGCTCGAATGGGTGCGGTCGGACAATTTCGAGGGCGGGCAGATCGCCACCCACACGCTGATCGAGGCGGGCTATCGCAAGATCGTCCATATCGGCACCCGCGCCTCCGCCCAGCGCCAGTTCGAGGAACGCTACGACGGCTATGCCGCCGCGATGGAGCGGGCGGGGCTGACACCCAAGATCGAAGTGATCGACGAGACCGACGACCGCGAATCGCAGGGTCGCAAGGCGATTGCCGCATTGGTCGAGAGCGGCGCGGAGTTCGACGCGCTGTTCATCGCCTGCGACAGCATCGCGCTGGGGGCGCTCGACGAACTTGCGCGGCGCGGGATTGCGGTCCCGGGCGATTGCGGCGTGATCGGCTTCGACGGAATCCGCGCAGGCACCTACAGCAATCCGCCGCTGACCAGCATCGAACCCGATTTCGAAACCGCCGGCGAGCAGCTGGTGCGTACGGTACTGGGCGAACAGCGCGAGGCGAGCGAGCGCCGGGTGCCGGTGCACCTGCTGCGGCGCGGCAGCGTCAGGGCCTGACGGTCAGCTTGATCTCGCCCTGCGGCATGCCGAAGATGCCCATCACCGGGTGCGGCTGGTAGGGCTTTTCGAGGCGGCGGATTTCCTCCGGGCTGAGGGTGACATCGAGCGCGGCGACGGCTTCGGCGATGTGATGCGCCTTGGTCGCGCCGATGATCGGGCTGGTCACTTCGGGCTTGTGCAGCACCCACGCCAGCGCGACCTGCGCCATCGGCAGGCCGCGTTCCTTGGCCAGCTCTTCCACCGCTGCGACGATCTGCCGGTCGTTCTCCTGCGTCCGCGCATAGAGTGCCTTGCCGACGAGATCGCTTTCGGAGCGGTCGGTTGTCGCATCCCACGGGCGGGTCAGCTTCCCGCGCGCGAGCGGGCTCCACGGCATGACCGCAATCTTACGGTCGGCGCATAGCGGCAGCATCTCGCGCTCCTCCTCGCGGTAGAGCAGGTTGACGTAGTTCTGCATCGAAACGAACCGCTTCAGTCCGGCGCTTTCCGCGAGGTGCAGCATCTTCTGGAACTGCCACGCGAACATGCTCGACGCGCC
This sequence comes from Parerythrobacter sp., assembly GCA_041738375.1. Lineage (GTDB taxonomy): Bacteria > Pseudomonadota > Alphaproteobacteria > Sphingomonadales > Sphingomonadaceae > Parerythrobacter_A. Next base: position 8,752 of record JBGSPZ010000154.1, read on the forward strand.
GACATAACGCACCTTGCCGCTGCGCACGATGGCGTCGAGCGTCTCGACGATCTCCTCCATCGGCGTCAGCGGATCGAGCCGGTGGATCTGGTAGAGATCGATATAATCGGTGCCGAGCCTGCGCAGGCTGTCGTCGACCGCGTGCATCAGCGCCTTGGCCGACAGCCCGCCTGTGTTGGGTGCGTCGCGCCAGCGAAAGAAGCCCTTGGTCGCGATCACGATCTCGTCGCGGTGGGCCATTTCCTTGAGCAGCCTGCCGGTGATCTCCTCGCTGGTCCCGCCCGAATACATGTTGGCGGTGTCGAAGAAATTGATCCCCGCCTCGAGCGCCTGGCGGAAGAACGGGCGCGCGGCATCCTCGCTCAAGGTCCAGTCGTGCCCCTGCGCCGCCGCATCGCCGAAGCTCATGCAGCCGAGGCACAGCTTCGAGACGGTGAGGCCGGTGTTGCCGAACTGGACGTATCTCATGCGCTAGGTTCCTCTTGTGTGGAGACAGGCTAGCAGCCTCGCTTTGGCGGGCAATAGGCGAACCCGCTTGCGGATATAAAGAAACCTTTATATGCCCCTTCCAATGCATATCGAAGCGATCATGCGGGCGCTCGCCGACCCGACGCGGCTGCGGATCATGCGGCTGCTGTCCGCCATGGAGCTGGCGGTGGGCGAACTGGCGCAGGTGCTGGGG
>JBGSPZ010000159.1:0-6306 GCA_041738375.1 Parerythrobacter sp.
GGCCGCTACCGCTACCGCCTGCTGGTCAACGCCCGCCGCAGCGCGCAGGTGCAAGACGTGATCCGCGACTGGCTCGCACGGCTCGACCTGCCGCGCGGGGTGCGGGTGAGCGTGGATGTGGATCCGTATAGTTTTGTGTGAGGGTTGGGGTTTGGTTCACGCGGAGACGCGGAGACGCGGAGGAAGGAAAGGGAGCTCTGCGCTCACAGAGGCGCATTGGCACAGAGTCGAAGTATCAGCGGCGAAGCCGCATACCATTGGCGAAGCTGCCTCTCCGGACCCTGACTTGTGAAATTGTGCCGCTTCGCAGAGCCACGCAATTCCTTTGTGCCTCTGTGCCTCTGTGAGCGCCCAATACAATTCCGCGTGCTCCGCACATCCAACCACTCTCCCTCGTCATTGCGAGGCCGAAGGCCGTGGCAATCCATCGCGCAAGATTTGCCCTAAGCACGGCGCTATGGATTGCCTCGTCGCTGCGCTCTTCGCAATGACGGCAAAACGTCGTAGGTTTCGGACCGAAATCCTCCCCCATTCGTCACCCCGGGCTTGACCCGGGGTCCCGCTTGTTCTTGACTCGGCGCGACCATTGGGGGCGCGCGTGACCGATACACCGAAGAACGAACTCTATTACGGCGACAACCTCGACGTGTTGCGGCGCAAGATCGCCAGCGGCAGCGTGGACCTGTGCTACATCGACCCGCCGTTCAATTCGAAGCGCAACTATTTCCAGATCTACAACAACCAGGGCGGCGACGATGCGGCGCAGGCGCAGGCCTTTGTCGATACATGGAGCTGGGGCGACGAGGCGGCCGACGGGCTGGCCTATATCCTCGATATCGAACGCTTGCAGCCGAGCCACGCCGGGGCGACGGCATGGACCGAGCAGACGGTCGAGCTGATCCGGGGGCTGGAAAAGGTGCTCGGGCGCGGCAGCTTGCTCGCCTATCTCGTCCACATGACGCTGCGGATCGTGGAAATCCACCGCGTGCTGAAGCCGACGGGCAGCTTCTATCTCCACTGCGACCCGACCGCGAGCCACTACCTCAAGCTGGTGTGCGACGCGGTGTTCTGCGGGCAGGGCGGGGATTTTTTGAATGAAATTGTATGGAAGAGAACAACCGCCCACTCGGATACGAAAGGCCGGTTCAGTCACGAGACCGATGTCATACTGTTCTATTCTAAGGCGTCAGTGACGACTTGGAATCCACAGCATAGTGAGCATTCGGAGTCTTACAAGAATTCCCATTATCGCCATTTGGATCATGACGGTCGTCGCTACCGCCACGATAACATCATACGGTCAGCGAGTATGTGGCCGCGCCCGAATCTCGTTTATGATTACAAAGGTTTCACCCCTCCTTGGGGGCGGAGAATGGTTCGAGAAAAAATCGAAGAGCTGGACAAACGCGGACGCATTCATTGGGCAAAAACAGGCACTCCGTATCTGATACGCTACCTCGACGAACAGCCCGGCGAGATCGTCGGCAACATGTGGGACGATATCCCGCCGATCAACTCGCAGGCAGCAGAGCGCCTCGGCTACCCCACCCAAAAGCCCGAAGCGTTGATGGAGCGGATCGTCAAGGCGTCCTCCAACGAAGGCGACACGGTGCTCGACGCCTATTGCGGCTGCGGCACCACCGTGGCGGTGGCGCAGCGGCTGAATCGCCGGTGGATCGGGATCGACGTGACCTATCAGTCGATTGCGCCGATCCTCAAGCGGCTGGAGGATCGCTACAAGGACGATTGGCCTCAGGTCGAAGCCAGCATCAAGCTCGACGGGGTGCCGCGCGATCTCGAATCCGCCATGGCGCTGGCCAACCGCAAGGACGACAAGACCCGAAAGGAGTTCGAGAAGTGGGCAGTTCTGACGTTCACCAAGAACCAAGGCCGCGTCAATGACAAGAAGGGTGCCGATGGCGGCGTCGATGGCTACGCCTATTTCGTCATGGACAGCGACGGCAAGGGCGGGTTCGTCAACGGCAAGGCGATCTTCCAGGTCAAGAGCCGCCCCGGCACCCGCGCCGATCTCGCCACGCTCAACTCCGACCGCCTGCGCGAAAAGGCCGAGTTCGGTTTCCTTATCTGCACTGGCCTTCCGACCAAGCCGATGCGTGACGAGATCGCGGCGGCGGGCAAGTTCAAGCACCCAATGCTCGACCGCGAAGACGACCGGTTGCAGGTGATAACCGTGGCCGAACTGTTCGAGCGCCCCAACTGGCAGGCGCGGCGGCTCGACCTGCCGATGGCGCGCACCGACACGGTCAAGTCGGCCAAGGCGGTGACCAAGGACGACAAGCAGGCGAAGCTCTTGTAGCTCCGCCAATCCCGCCATCCGCTATTGCGAGGCCGGAGGCCGTGGCAATCCAGTGCGGTATCGCACCATACTCTGGATTGCCGCGTCGCTGCGCTCCTCGCAATGACGAATGCGGCTGAAGATTCTTCTCGTTACCCCGGACTTGCCTGCCCCTGCGACGGCAGGGGATCCGGGGTCCCGCTGCCTTCGGGCGCAGTGCTAAAAGAAGCGGGACCCCGGCTCGGGGGCCGGGGTGACGTGGGTGGGGGCAAGGTTCAAGGCCGAACCCTCCGCGTCTCCGCGTCTCCGCGTGAACCACGAAAGTCAGCCCCAGCGCCAACCGCGCCTGCATTCCCACCCCCCCAACAACCCCCTTTCCTACCCACCCCGCCCCGCGCTACGCTCTCCCTCACCCCTTCGGCTGCGCCGTCGGGTTTCGGCGTCGCCCTGGGGTCGCCTTTCGTTGCTGGAGAACTGCACTTGCTCACCGTCCACCACCTGCGCCTGTCGCAATCCGAACGCATCGTCTGGCTGTGCGAGGAGCTGGGGATCGACTACGATCTCAAGCTCTACACCCGCCGCACCGACAACAATCTCGCGCCCGACGACTACAAGGCGCTGCACCCGATGGGGATCGCGCCGGTCGTCACCGACGGGGATTTCGTGCTGGGGGAAAGCGGCGCGATCATCGACTGGATCGTGGCGAAACATGCGCCCGATACGCCGCTGGTGCCGGGCCCGGACCATCCCGACTTTGCCGATCACCTGTTCTATTACCACTGGGCCAACGCCACCTTCATGACCAACGGGATGATGGCGCTGGTCGCCTCGCGGATGGTTGAGGGCGGCGCGATCCCGCCGTTCGTCGCAGACCGGAATGCAAAAGGCTGGGGGATCGTCGAGAAGCGGCTGGGCGAGGCGGAGTATTTCGGCGGGTCGCAGCTCACCACCGCGGATATCATGATGGGCTTCCAGCTCACCACCAGCCGCGCGATGAGCGGGATGGGGATCGAGGGCATGCCCAACCTCCAGGCCTATCTCAAGCGCATCGGCGAGCGCCCCGCCTACCAGCGCGCGATGGCCAAGGCCGAACCGGGGATGCCGCCCAAGCTCGATTGACGGAAGGCGGAGCGGTTGTCGGATTTCGACAAGCTTGCGCTGCCGATTGCTGCCAGTAGATTGTCCGGGTTCCAATTGGGGGGATACGAAAAATGAAGAATGTTGCTCTTGCTGCGGTGCTGTCGGGCTCGCTGGTGCTGTCGGGATGCCTTGCCGGCGATCCGGTCGAATTGCCGGAAGACACGATCGAGGCCGCAGCGACCTGTTTCGCGGCGCAAGGCATGGTGCTGCGCGGCGACAAGGCGGAAACCGATCCGGTCACCTATGAGGAATTCATCAAGGCGATCAAATATCCGATGATCGCCTCGACCCAGATCGAGCCGTTCTCGGTCGAAACCGTGCTCAATATCCTCGGCGGGGCGGAAGCCAAGGCGGAAGAGATCAAGACCAAGGATTATGCCGGTGCGGTGGCGACCTGCGACGAGCGGTTCAAGTCGGCCGGGCCGATCAAGCTGCCGGAGAACAACGGCGATGCGGTGCTCAGCTGCATGGGGATTTCCTCCTTCGTCGCAGGCGCAGTGCAGAGCCAGAGCTCCGAATTCGGCGGCGAGGCGGAGAAGGTAACCGCGCTGAGCAAGCGGCTCGAAACCGAGATGCAGAGCGATCCCGAACTGCTGGCCAAGATGATCGGCGGCGATCCCACGGCGCTGATGATGGGCGCGCTCAAGGATGCCTTCGCTTCGGGCGATGCCGACGGCTACGTAGCCGCCTGCGAAGCGCGCTTCCCGGCGAAGTAGGGAGCGATTGAGGCGGTAGTGCGTTGGATGGCACGATGCCCTCCGACGCGCCCGTCCTCGTCCCGATCCTCGGCGACCAGCTGACCCCTACCCTCGCCTCGCTCCGCGGGCGGGACAAGGACAACACCGTCGTCGTGATGATGGAGGTGTGGGACGAGACGACCTACGTCAAACACCACCAGCAGAAGATCGCACTGGTGTTCTCCGCCATGCGCCACTTCGCCGCCGAGCTGGCGGAAGCGGGCTGGAGGGTCGACTATGTCAAGCTGACCGACGCAGACAACGCCGGCAGCTTCACCGGCGAAGTGGCCCGCGCGATCGAGCGGCATTCTCCGCGCGAGGTGCGGGTGGTCGAGGCCGGCGAGTGGCGGGTCCAGCAGGCACTAGCAGAATGGGCCGACCGGTTCCCCTGCCCCGTGACCATCCTGCCCGACGACCGCTTCCTGTGCTCGAAGGCAGAGTTCGCCAACTGGGCCGAGGGGCGCAAGGCGCTGCGGATGGAGTACTTCTACCGCGAAATGCGCCGCAAAACCGGGTTGCTGATGGCCGGCGAGGAGCCCGAAGGCGGGCAATGGAATTACGACAGCGAGAACCGCAAGCCGCCGAAGGAGGGGCTCTCAGCACCTCAGCGTCCGCTGTTCGAACCCGACGCGATCACACGCGAGGTGTTGGAGCTCGTCGCCGCCCGCTTCGCCGAGCACTTCGGCGATCTTGAACCGTTTCACTGGCCCGTCACCCGCGCCGAGGCGGTGCAGGCCGCCGACGCCTTCTTCGCCGAGCGCCTTCCCCAGTTCGGCGACTACCAGGACGCGATGGTCCATGGGGAGGACGACCTGTTCCACTCGATGCTCTCGACCGGCATCAACCTCGGCCTGCTCGATCCGCTCGACCTGTGCCGCCGCGCCGAGGCCGAGTACCGCGCAGGCCGCGCGCCGCTCAACGCGGTGGAGGGTTTCATCCGCCAGCTGATCGGCTGGCGCGAATATGTCCGCGGGTTCTACTGGCGCTTCATGCCGGGGCTGGCGGAGGACAATTCGCTGGCAGCCGACCGCCCGCTGCCCGAGTTCTACTGGACCGGGGAGACCGACATGCGCTGTCTCGCCGATTGTGTCCGCTCGACCAAAGCCAATGCGCATGCCCACCACATCCAGCGGCTGATGGTGCTGGGCAATTTCGCGCTGCTCGCCGGGGTCGCGCCCGGGGCGGTGCAGGACTGGTACCTCGCGGTCTATGCCGACGCCTACGAGTGGGTCGAGCTGCCCAATGTCAGCGCGATGGTGCTCTATGCCGACGGCGGGAAACTCGCCTCCAAACCCTATGCCGCGAGCGGCAATTACATCAACCGGATGAGCAATTACTGCTCGCAATGCGCCTACTCGGTCTCGCAGAAGACCGGCGAGGGTGCCTGTCCGTTCAACGCGCTCTACTGGCGCTTCATGGACCGCCACCGCAGGCGGCTCGAGGCCAACCCGCGGATCGGCCCGATCTACCGCAACTGGGACCGTATGGGGGAGGAGCGCCAGCGCGAATACCTCGCCAGCGCCGAGGCCTTCCTCGCCACTCTCGAACCCGCGCGCAAAGGCTGGGCGCGCTAGCCCGCTACCCCTTTCCCTCGCGCCCACCACGGGCGCATCACGTTGCCGCGCTCGACCGCCATCTTGACCAGCCACACGCCGAACATCGTCGCCACGATCAGCGCGATGAGCGAGGCCTCCAGCCCGAAGGCCCCGCCGCTCAGCAGCTCGTTCCCGCTCAGCTGCGCCTGCACCAGCCCGTCGACCTCGTGGCCCGAAACCGGCACATCCCACACCAGCCCCTGGGTCATGTTCCACCCGAAATGCAGCCCGATCGGGGCCCACAAGGATCGCGTGAGCATATAGGCCCCGCCGAGCAGTACCCCCGCCTCCATCGCGATGGCGAAGGAGGAGAACCAGCTCGCATTGTCGTTGGCGATATGCGCCAGCCCGAACAGCGCCGAGGTCAGCGCCAGCGCGGCCCACGATCCGGCGAACTCCTCGACCCAGCGGAACAGGATGCCGCGGAAGATGAGCTCCTCGACGAAGCCCGCGCTGATCCCGGCGGCGAACAGCATCGGCACCCAGTTGCTCAGCCCGCCCCACCCTTCGATCCGGTACACCCCGAGCACCGCCGCGA
>JBGSPZ010000209.1:0-2302 GCA_041738375.1 Parerythrobacter sp.
CGATCCGCTGCATCGGCTCGACCACCTACAAGGAATTCCGCAACCACTTTGAGAAGGACCGCGCGCTGCTGCGCCGGTTCCAGAAGATCGATGTCAACGAACCGACGATCGACGACACGATCAAGATCCTCCGCGGGCTGAAGAGCGCCTTCGAGAAGCACCACAAGGTGACCTACACCGCCGATGCGCTCAAGACCGCAGTCGAGCTCTCGGCACGCTACATCAACGACCGCAAGCTGCCCGACAAGGCGATCGACGTGATCGACGAAGTCGGCGCGATGCAGATGCTGGTCCCGCCGAGCCGCCGCAAGAAGAAGATCACCACCAAGGAAATCGAAGCGGTGATCGCGACCATGGCGAGGATCCCGCCCAAGTCGGTGTCGAGCGACGACAAGAAGGCGCTCGAAAACCTCGAGCGCGACCTCAAGCATGTCGTGTTCGGGCAGGACGCGGCGGTACACAAGCTCGCCACGGCAATGAAGCTCAGCCGCGCGGGCCTGCGCGATCCGGACAAGCCGATCGGCTCGTTCCTGTTTTCCGGCCCGACGGGCGTCGGCAAGACCGAAGTTGCGCGCCAGCTCGCCAGCATCATGGGGATCGAACTCAAGCGCTTCGACATGTCCGAATATATGGAGCGCCACAGCGTCAGCCGCCTGATTGGCGCGCCTCCCGGCTATGTCGGGTACGACCAGGGCGGCCTGCTGACCGATGCGGTCGACCAGAACCCGCACTGCGTGCTGCTGCTCGACGAAATCGAGAAGGCCCACCCCGACCTGTTCAACATCCTGCTTCAGGTGATGGACAACGGCCGGCTGACCGACCACCACGGCAAGACCGTCGATTTCCGCAATGTCGTGCTGATCATGACCACCAATGCCGGTGCGTCGGACATGGCGCGGCAGGGCATCGGCTTCGGCGATGTGTCTAAGGAAGATGCGCAGGACGAGGCGGTGAAGAAGATGTTCACCCCCGAGTTCCGCAACCGGCTGGATGCGATCGTGCCCTTCACCTATCTCGGCCGCGAAACCGTGGCGCGCGTGGTCGACAAGTTCATCTTGCAGCTGGAGCTCCAGCTCGCCGAGCAGAACGTGCACATCCAGTTCGACAGCGACGCACGCAGCTGGCTCGCCGAAAAGGGTTACGACAAGCTCTACGGCGCACGGCCGATGGCCCGCCTGATCCAGGAAAAGATCAAGCAGCCGCTGGCCGAGGAGCTGTTGTTCGGCAAGCTGGCCGACGGCGGCGAGGTGCATGTCGGGATCAAGGACGGTGCACCCAGTTTCGAACTGACCCCGGCCCCGCCCAAGGCGACCGCAAAGAAGAAGCCGGGCAAGAGGGCGGCGGCGAAGAAGCCGGCAAGCAAGACCCCCGATGCCGACGCCAACGAAGGCAAGGGCGAAAGCTGAGGGCTAGCGCCGGGCCGCAGCCGTCGAAAACCCACCCCAACCCCGCCCTCAAGGGAGGGGCAGCGAGACTTGCGAGCTTGCTCGCTAGTCGCAGCGGGGTGGGTTTGCGAGGCCGGTGGAACCGCGCACCCTCACAGCCCGTTCCACGCGCATGACCGCGCCCTTTTCCTGGATCAAGCCGGAGCCCCACGGAATTTATATCCCTCCGGCGGATTGCTGGGTCGACCCGTCGCGGCCGGTCGACCGTGCGCTGGTGACGCACGGCCACGCCGATCATGCGCGCGGGGGTCACGGCGAGACGGTTGCTACGCCGGAAACACTCGCCATCATGGAATTGCGCTATCGCACCGGGGCCGAGAACGACGCGGGGGAGATCCCGCACCGGGCCGTCCCGGTCCGATATGGCGAGACGATCCGGTTGCCCGGCGGGGTCGATGCGACCTATGTCCCGGCGGGCCATGTGCTCGGCAGTGCGCAGATCCTGCTGGAACACGCGGGCGAGCGCGTGGTGATCACCGGTGACTACAAGCGACGTCATGACCCGACCTGCGCGCCGTTCGAGGTCACGCCGTGCGACATCTTCGTGACCGAGGCGACCTTTGGCCTGCCATTGTTCACCCATCCGCCGATCGAGGAGGAGATGGCGAAGCTGCTCGACCGGCTGGCCGCGCACCCCGATCGATGCGTGCTCGTCGGCGCCTATGCGCTGGGCAAGGCGCAGCGGGTAATCGCCGAGCTGCGCCGTGCGGGACACAATGCGCCGATCTACCTCCACGGCGCGATGGAGCGGATGTGCCTGCTCTACGGACAATTCGGGGTCGACCTAGGCGAATTGCGACTGGTGTCGGATCATTCGAAGGACGACATCCGCGGCCATGTCGTCGTCTGCCCGCCGA
>JBGSPZ010000158.1:0-2007 GCA_041738375.1 Parerythrobacter sp.
CCGCGTTCGCGCAGGCCTTCGACGTGTCGGTGGAGGGGGTCGAGGAGTACTGGCACGGGCTCGATGCCCCCTATCCCGAGCTGTTCGCCTGGGCCGCGCTGGGCGAAGCGCCGCCCGATACCGAGAACCTGCCGACCTTCCGCCCCTTCATGCTCGCTCACCCGCTGGAGGAGACAGTGGTCGACCTTGCGGACTATGCCGCCGAATGGAAGTGGGACGGGATCCGCGTGCAGGTGGTGCGCGCAGGCGACGAAACGCGGATCTATTCGCGCAGCGGCGACGACATTTCCACCACCTTCCCCGAGCTGCTCGATGTCCTGCCGTTTCCCGCCGTGCTGGACGGCGAGCTGCTGGTGCGCGGTGCGCACCAAGGCGGAGAAGTGGGCGGCGCGGCGAGCTTCAACGCGCTGCAGCAGCGGCTCGGGCGCAAGACGGTGAGCAAGAAGATGCTCGCCGATTATCCCGCTTTCGTGAGGCTGTACGATGCGCTGATCCTCGAAGCGGAAGACCTGCGCGAGCGGCCCTGGACCGAACGCCGCGCGCGGCTCGAGGCGCTGGTGCCGCGCCTCCCGGACACGCATTTCGATCTCAGCCAGTTGGTCGAGGCGCAGGATTTCGCACAGCTTGCCGCCATTCGCGAGACCGCGCGCGACGAGGCGATCGAGGGGCTGATGCTCAAGCGCAAGGATTCACCCTACATCGCAGGGCGCCGGGTCGGATACTGGTACAAATGGAAGCGCGACCCGCTGCTGGTCGATTGCGTGCTGATGTACGCCCAGCGCGGCAGCGGCAAACGCTCGAGCTTCTATTCCGACTACACCTTCGGCTGCTGGGACGGCGATCCGGATGCGGGGGCGGAACTGCTGCCGGTGGGCAAGGCCTATTCCGGCTATACCGACGAGGAACTGAAGAAGATCGACCGCCATGTGCGCCAGAATACCGTCAACCGCTTCGGACCGGTGCGCGAGACCGACCGGAGCCTGGTGTTCGAAGTCGCTTTCGACAGCGTGCATGTGTCCAAGCGCCACAAATCGGGCCTCGCCATGCGCTTCCCCCGGATCCACCGCATCCGCTGGGACAAACCGCCGCACGAGGCCGACCGGATCGAGGCATTGCGGGCATTGATCCGGGATTGAGCCGCGCCTACCTCCTGCACATCAATTCGGGAGGAAATCATGTCCTACGCCACCGCAGCGCTCGCCACCTACCAGAACATGCTCAGCACGCTTGACCACCTTGTCGGCAAGGCGAGCGAGCATGAAAAGGGTGCCCTTCTGCTGGAGAGCCGCCTGACCGAGGACATGTTTCCCCTTCACGTACAGATCCGCTTCACTATCGGTCAGGTCCTTGTCGCGCTCGACCGGCTTGGCCAGTTGGGTCTCGAGTCCGACGACAGCGACATCGCCGACTTCGCCGATGCCCGCGCCAGGATCGCCGAGGCAAAGGCGCTTGTCGCCAGTACCAACGCCTCAAGCTGGCCCTCTTCCGATGCCACGGTCGAGTTCGACCTTCCCAACGGTATGGCCTTCGCAATGCAGGCACATGAGTATGTCCGCGACTGGGCGATGCCCCAGTTCTACTTCCACCTGATGACCGCCTACGCGATCCTGCGGAAGGAAGGCCTTGCCATTGGCAAGGCAGACTACGTGCCCTTCATGATGAGGTATCTGAAGGCTCCGGCCAACACCTAGAGCAAAATGCGCAGCAGCTTCTCGCGCGAAGTTGCGCCGCGCAACAGTTCGACTTTCGACGGCGCGACATCGAGTGCCTCAGCGACGAGTCGGATCACGGCCTCATTCGCCGCGCCGTCCTGCGGCTTTGCGCGGACCTTGACCGCAACCTTGGCGCCCTCGATCGCGATCGCCTCGCGGCGGGCGCCCGGGGTGACGCGGATCGCCAGCCGACCTTCGGCATCGATCAGGGCGCGCAATTCGCCCCGTTCGGGAAAGTCAGCCTTCGAGCGCTTCATGCACTGCGGCGGCGTGGGCCTTCGCGTTCTCGGCGTAA